>DASWFA010000495.1:0-1987 GCA_036394475.1 Binatia bacterium | reverse complement strand
GTCGAGGAGGACACGCTCTCCTACTGCCAGAAAAACCGGATCACCGTGATCGCCTACAGCCCGCTCGCGCGCGGCATCCTGTCCGCTCCGCGGCTGGTCAAAAACCGCGGCGCGCTCGCCGCGCTCCAGCGCGTCGCCGCCGAGACCGGCAGGACCATGGCGCAGGTGGCGCTCAACTGGTGCATCGCCAAGCCCGGCGTGGTCGCGATTCCCAAAACCGACAAGGTCGAGCGGGTGGTCGAGGCCTGCGAGGCTTCGGGATGGAAGCTGTCGGAAAAGCAGATCGCGACGCTGGAGAGAGCATTTCCCCTGTAGCTACGTTGTAGGCCCTCGCGGGAATGCCCCCTCTCCGGGCCGATGCGATGGGCCTCTGCTACGCTCCTCCAAAAAATACGCGCGACTGTCCGTGACGGACGCATCGGCCCTTCGCGGCACACCCACTCGGGCCTATTAAGCGCCTGAAATCTCGCTCCGGGCCGACCGGCCTGGCGCGCCTGGGTAATCGCTCGCTCGGCCGAAAGATAATAAAATAAAAAGGTAGTTAGCGGCCTTTTAAAACCCACCGCGCGATCTCGTCGTGGCGCGCGAACCAGACGTCGGGAAAGCCTTTCATGTAGCGGAGAATCTCCGCCAGCATCGCCGACATCATCGGCCGGCCGCCGAAGTGGGCGTGGACGGTGAGGTTGATCATGCCGGTCGCTTCCGTCCGGTAGAGAAAATCGAAGGTATCTTTGTAGACCGAGTAAAAATCGCGCGGGCTGCCGCGCAACACGCGGTTGTCGGTAAAGTCGCTGTGCGGGATCGCGACAATTGTTCCTTTCCCCGTTGCCAGCGCGTAGGGCAGATCGGTGTCGTTGTAGTCGCCGTGCCAGAGAAATCCGTCTTCGGCGAGGTATTCCGCCGTATGCTCGGTCGGCGCCGCCACCGGGCTGAACCAGCCGGCAGGCTTCGCCCCGGTGACGCTCCGAATGATTTTCGCGCAGCGGCGGATCGTCTCGCGCTCTTCTTCGGGACCGAGATAGGGGAGAATCCTATCCTGCGTGTAGGAATGGCCCGCCAGCTCGTGGCCCTTCTCGTGCAAGGCGCGCGCGGCTTCGGGAAACTTCTCGGCCGCATTGCCGCTGATGCAGACGGTGCCGCGGATATCATATTCGTCCAGGACTCTTGTGAGGCGCCAGATGCCGGTCTTGCCGCCGTACTCCGCCCAGGAGACGCCGAGGCGGTCGACCGTCCCGGGCTTGAGCGTAGTCGTCATCGGCGAATAGGGCGGCGCCTTGCCTTCCGACCAGCTCTCGAACATGACGGTCGGGAGGACGGCGAGGCGCGCGCCGTTTGGCCAGGATTTCACATCGGGCTTCATCGTATTTGTTTGAGCGTCCCCGTCTGCGTGTGTTATTGACTCGAAACCCGAAACCCGCAACTCGAAACTATTTTAAAGCCCACAGCCCGGCGATCCGGTCGAGCTCTTCTTTGGACAGGCGGGCTTCGGCCGCGGCCGCGTTCTCGCGCACCTGCTCTTTGTTGCGGCCGCCGGGGATGACGGTCGCCACGGCCGGGTCGGCGATGCAGAAGGCGATCGCCGCCTGCGCCAGCGACCGGCCGGGCTTCGCCAGAAAGCGCAGGCGCTCGACTCTTTCGAGCTGCTGCTTGAACACGTCGCCGGCGAAGTTCCGCGCCCGGACGTCTTCGCCCTGAAAGCGCTTCTGGTCCTCGGGCGTGAGCTTCCCCGAGAGGAGCCCGCGCCGGAGCGGCACGCGGACGACGATGGCGACGCCGGCCTTTTTCGCCGCCGGGAAGACTTTTTCCGCCGGCGTCTGATCGAGCAGATTGTACTCGAGCTGGATCGTCTCCGCGCCCGCGTCGATCGCCGCCAGCGCCTCCTCGGCGCTGTTGATCGAGACGCCGTAGTGGCGGATCACGCCCTCTTGCTTGCGCCGCTCGAGCAGCGCCCAGATCTCGCCGCTTTGGATGGTCTCGATCGTCGGGT
>DASWFA010000494.1:0-10304 GCA_036394475.1 Binatia bacterium | reverse complement strand
GGCTACGACGTCGTCGCGCCCTATTGGGAGAGCCGCTTCCAGCCGCTCCACGCGGTGTACCGGAAGAGCGTGCGGCCGCTTCTCAAAGACCAGCTCGAGCGCGGCGAGCTGAGGCCGATCTATCTTTACGACAAGGTGCCGACGCGCAAGGTCGCCGAGGATGAAATCCGCAGCCTCGATCCCGAGGGGTGGAGTTTTTTCAACATGAACAGCCCGGAGGATTACCGGTCGGCGTTGAGGCGCTGGGAGGCGAAGACCGTCCCGCCTCGCCCTGTCCCTGTCGCCGTGACCGTCGAGCTTTTCGGCGTGCCGCGGCTCCTGGCGAAGCGGAAGGAAGTCCCGCTGTCGCTGCCTGAAGCGGCGACGCTCGCGGACGTCTTTTCCGCCCTGGCCGAAAGCGTGCCGGTCCTGGCGGGCCGGGTCGTCGCCGGCGGCGGCGCGCTTGCGCGCGGCTACGCCTGCAACGTGAACGGCCTCGACTTCGTCCGGAGTCCGGCCGCCCGGGTCCATGCCGGCGACAGGATCTTCATCCTCGCCGCCGACGCCGGAGGATAGCCATGCACGGCTTTCACGGCAGGCTCGTCCACATCGATTTAAATTCCGGCAGGTCCTCCGAGCGCGCGCTCGACGCGGCGCGGCTCCGCGCGGTTCTCGGCGGCGTCGGCCTCGGCGCGAGCCTGCTCTACGAGTGGGCGCCGCTGGGGGTCGAGCCTTTCGCGCCGGACAATCCGCTCATCTTCGCCAGCGCGCCGCTCGTCGGCACCGGGCTCACGACCACGGCCAAATTCGCCGTCGTCACCAAATCGCCGCTCACCGGCTTCATCGCCGACTCGCTCTCTTCGAGCCGCTTCGCGCTCGAGCTGAAGGGCGCCGGCCTCGACGCCCTGGTGGTCACCGGGCGGGCGCCGGCGCCGGTCTATCTTTTCATCGACGACGGTGGCGTCGAGATCCGCGACGCGGCCCATCTCCGGGGAAAAAGCCCGGCCGAGACCGAAGCGCTGGTCCAATCGGAGCTCGGCGCTCCGGCGCCGGTCGCGGCGATCGGGAGGGCGGGCGAGAGCCTGGTGCGCTTCGCCACCATCAGCAACGAAGGGCGCCACGCCGGGCGCGGCGGCGTCGGCGCGGTCATGGGCGCGAAAAACTTGAAGGCGATCGCGCTCCGCGGCGGCCGCGGCACCGGCGTCGCCGATCCGGCCGGCCTCGAAGCGCTGGCCGACGCGCTCCGGCGCGCGAGCGTCGGCGCGCTGACGGAAAAATATCGCGGCATCGGCACGGTCGCCAACCTGGCGGTGTTCGACCGCCTCGGCAGCCTGCCGGCGCGGAATTTCCGCGAGTCCACCTTCGACGGCGCCGAGGCGCTGTCGGGTGAGAACTTGACGGAAAACCATTTCAGCCGGAGAAACGGCTGCGCCGCGTGCACGATCCGCTGCGAGCGGTTGTTCAAATCGCTCGCCGGAGAAGAGCAGCGGCTCGAATACGAGACGCTGTTCGCGCTCGGGCCGCTCTGCGGCGTCCAAGAGCCCGCGGCGGTGCTCGAGGCGGCGCGGCTCTGCGATCACTACGGCATCGACAGCATCAGCGCCGGCGGCACGCTCGCGTGGGCGATGGAGTGCGGCGAGCGGGGATTGCTGCCGCGGGCGGATGCCGGCCTGCGGTTCGGCGCGCCCGACGCCCTGCTCGCGGCTCTGCGCTCCATCGCGCTCCGCGAGGGGCTGGGCGATCTGCTCGCCGAGGGCTCGATGCGCGCGGCGCGCGCGCTCGGGGGCGAGAGCGCCTATTGGGCGATGCACGTCAAGGGGCTGGAGATGCCGGGCTACGAGCCGCGCAGCCTGAAGACGATGGCGCTGGGCCTCGCCGTGAGCCCGCGCGGCGCCTGCCACAACCGCTCCGGCGCCTACGAGGCCGATTTTTCCGGCGCGGTGGACCGGCTCCGCGCCGATTCCCGGAGAGGCGCGCTGGTCGCGGCGTCGGAGGATTTTTCCGCCGTGATGGATTCGCTCATCGTCTGCAAGTTTCTCCGCAAGTGCTTCGGCGATTTTTACGCCGAGGCGGCGGAGCTGCTCGCCAAAGTCACCGGCTGGGATTACAGCGCCGCGGAGTTGAGGCGCGCCGGCGAGCGCATCCACACGCTCAAAAAACTCTTCAACGTGCGCGAGGGCTGGCGGCCGGAGGACGACTGGCTGCCCGAGCGGCTGCTCTCGGAGACGCTGCCGACCGGCGTGGCGCGCGGCGTCGGCTTGACGGCCGAAGAGCTCCGCGGGATGATCGAGAGCTACTACCGGGCGCGCGGCTGGGACGAGGGCGGGCTGGTGCCGGAAAGTAAATTGCTCGAGCTCGGGATTCTTCGGGATAACAAAAAAGTTTCGAATTCCGAGTTCCGGGTTTCGAGTTAAGAGAGATCCTTCGCAGAGTTTACCCTGAGTGTAGCCGAAGGGCTCAGGATGATAAGGGAGTGAAGCTTTCCGAAAAGACTCGCAACCCGAAACCCGTAACCCGCAACTATTTTTTATGCCCTCCGACGAGACCCGCCGCCTATTGAAGACCTTCGGCGTCGCGATGACCGAATTCGAGGACGCGGTCCATAAAAACGCGCCCGCCGAAGAGGTGAAGCAAGCCGAGGACGAGGTGCGCGCCCGCCTCGAAGAGATCGCCGCTCTGATCGAGCGGCTCCGCGCCCGGACAATGTGATGACGGTTCGCTTCGGCTTTCTCCTTTCGTTCTTGATTTTTTTTCCGGCTCTCGCCGCCGATTCGACCGCCGCCGCGCCGGCGGACCGGAGCGTCGTTCTGGCCACGACGACCAGCACGCAGGACTCGGGGCTACTCGACATCCTGGCGCCCCGGTTCGAGAAAAAGAGCGGCTATAGCCTCAAGACGGTTTCCGTCGGCACCGGGCAGGCGCTCGCGCTGGCGGCCAGGGGCGAGGCGGACGTGGCGCTCGTGCACGCGCCCGAGCTGGAAAAAAAATACGTCGCCGACGGCAAGCTCTTGAACCGCCGCCTCGTCATGTACAACGATTTCGTGATCCTCGGCCCGCCGGGCGATCCGGCCGGAATCAAATCGACGAAGGACAGCGTCGAGGCGATGCAGCGGATCGCCGCCGGCCGGGCGAGATTCGTCTCGCGCGGCGACGACTCGGGCACGCACAATCTGGAAAGGTCGCTGTGGAAAAAAGCCGGCGTCGCGCCCGCGGGCGGGTGGTACGTCGAGGCGGGGCAGGGCATGGGGGCGACGCTCGGCATCGCGAGCGAGCGCGACGCCTATACGATTTCCGACCGCGCCACCTATCTCGCTTTGCAAAAACGGCTGGCCCTGGTAGTGCTTCGGGAAGGGGACAAGCCGCTCCTCAACGTCTATTCCGTCATGGAAGTGAACCCGGCCAACGGGCCGAGAGTCAACACGGCCGGCGGCAAGGCGTTCGCCGATTTCATGCTCGCGCCGGAAACCCAGGCGGCGATCAGGAATTTCGGCGTGGAAAAATACGGCCGGCCGCTGTTCGCGCCGCTCGCCGGGAAGCGCGAAGAGGAGATCGGGGGCTGAATGGAGCTCATCGGGGAGGGCGTCCGAAAAGCGATCTGGCTGATCTTTTCCGCCGACGCGGAAGTCCTCGGCATCACCTGGCTGTCGCTCCAGATATCCGGCGCCGCCACGCTGCTGTCGCTCGTCGTCGGGGTTCCCGCGGGCGTCGGCGTCGCCCTGGCCCGCTTCCCGGGCCGGGGCCTGATCGTCGCCCTCATCAACACGGGCATGGGGCTGCCGCCGGTCGTGGTCGGGCTGTTCGTCTCGATTTTTCTCTGGCGCAGCGGGCCGCTGGGATTTTTGCAAATGCTTTACACCCCCGGCGCCATGGTCCTCGCCCAGGTGATCATCGCGGCGCCGATCGTCGCCGGCCTCACCCTGGCGGCTTTTCAATCGCTGAACCCGAACCTGGCGCTCCAGCTCCAGGCGATCGGCGCCTCGCGGCCGCAGCTCCTCTGGCTCCTGTGCCGGGAGTCGCGGCTGCCGCTGCTCGCGGCGGTCATGGCGGGCTTCGGCGGCGTCATCTCGGAAGTCGGCGCCTCGATGATGGTGGGCGGCAACATCCGCGGCCAGACGCGCGTGCTCACGACCGCGACCGTGCTGGAAACCGGGCGCGGCAATTTCGACGCGGCGATCGCGCTGGGGCTGATTCTCCTCGCGCTCAGCTTCGCGGTCAACCTCCTCCTCACCCGCATCCAGCAAAAAGAGCAGATCCGATGGCCCAAGCCCTCATGACGCTCTTAAAGCTCGACGGCATTCTCGTTCGCTACGGCGACAGGACGATCCTGGAAGTCCGCTCGCTCGATATAGCGCCCGGCGAGATCCTGGCCGTCCTCGGCCCCAACGGCGCGGGGAAATCGACCCTGCTGCGCGTCATGGGGCTGCTCGAGCGTCCGGCGGAAGGTAAAGTTTTTTTTCGCGGCGTGGAGCCCGCGCCGCGGGAGCGGCTCGCGGTCCGGCGCCGCATGGCCACGGTTTTTCAGGAGCCGCTGCTGCTCGGCGCGTCCGTTTACGCCAACGTGGCGCTGGGCCTCAAGCTCCGCGGTCTGGACCGGACCTCGATCGCGGCGCGGGTCGGGCCGTGGCTCGAGCGCCTCGGCATCGGACACCTGGCGGCGCGCTCGGTCCGCACGCTCTCGGGCGGCGAGGCGCAGCGGGCGAGCCTCGCCCGCGCGCTCGTCCTCGAGCCCGAGCTGCTGCTCCTCGACGAGCCTTTTTCCTCGCTGGACGGGCCGACGCGCGAGGAGCTCCTGGCGGACCTGAGCGCGATTCTCCGCGACGGCGGCATGACGACGGTGTTCGTCACGCACGACCGTAACGAGGCGGCGGTCTTGGCGGACCGCGTCGGCGTGCTGATCGGCGGCCGGCTGCTCCAGCTCGGGCCGACCGCCGAGGTCTTCGCCCGCCCCAAAAACGAGGCGGTGGCGCGTTTTGTCGGGCGCGAGAAATTCCGCGGGCGTTTTACGGTCGTGAAATAATTGGCCGGGCGCGGCGCTAAACCCCCGCCAGATTCAATTCCAATTTGACGTAGCCGTTCTCCTGCGCCCAGAGGTCGAGGGCGGGCGTGGCGAGCTCGTCCACGAGCGGCACCGCCAGGCCGTCTTTGGTGAGATCGACGCCTTTCAAATAGCGCTTGCAGCTGTCGCACGCCTCGACGCGGACCGTCGGAATCTGCTCGGATTGATAGTAGGGAAGCTTTTTCGGATCGACCTCGCGGCAGTGCGGGCAGGAGACCCGGTTGACCGCCCATTCGGTAAAGCAGAGCGAGCAGAGGAGGCGGCGCTTCGCCCCTTCGGAGCCCGCGCCGGTGACCGACGGCGGGCTCTGGAGATAGGACATCTGCGGCGCGGCGCCGCAAAAGCCGCAGCCGCCCTCGGCTTCACGCTCCGCGACCGCGATGCCGCGCCCGGCGAGGCAGGCCGCGTAGGGCTGGAGAAAGGCCTTGGGAAAGAAATTGCCGCCGGGGATCTCCGCGCCGCGCCGGTAGGAGAAGAAGAGCTCGTCCGGCCGGCCGCGCTCCCACCCGGCGATCTCCCGCGCCTGGGAGCGGAGCAGCGTGGAGCCGTTGTCGGCCGCCCAATCGAGAAAGGTCGGGAAATATTCCGTCAGGACGGCGAGGTCGCGCCGAAGCGAGCCCGAGAGGCCGGCTTCCTTCAAGGCGTCGAACAGGCTTTTTTGAAAGACCAGCAGCGATTGGTAGAAGGCGAGAATCTCCCGCGCCTCGCCCCTGCGGGCCAGCAGATGCTCGATCCTCTCCGGACCCTTTTCCCAGGGGGGCTCCATGCGAGATTAAGCCAGTTTCAAGTTTCTGGTTTCAGCTTTCAAGGCAGAACTAGAAACCCATAACTCGAAACACGAAACTTTTTACTTTCGATTGACTTCCTCGTACCAGCGCGGGTGGTGGCTCGAAGCCCAGTTTTTGGTGACCGTGCCGCGCGTCATGGCGCGGAGCGTCCCGCCCAGGGCGAACAGCGTGATGTAGAGGTGATAGACGATCGCCACCCCGAAGAGGATGAAGAGGATCTCGTGCAGGGGATAGGCGAGATAGCGGACCCATATGGGAAAAGAAGTCGGAAACCACATGACCACGCCGCTGAGCAACAGTACGACTCCGCCCAGGGCGGCGGCCCAGAAGAAGAGCTTTTGCCCGGCGTTGAACTTGCCGACCTCGGGAAGATCCTCATGGCGCATGTAGCGCTTGAAGTTTTTCATCCACCGGCTGTCGGAGTCGGTCCAGGCCATCTCCCCGGCCCAGTTGCGGAAGAGGGGAATCAATCCGGCGATAAAAAAAAGCGAAAACCACGGGTGCAGCTGGCGGGTCGGGTAGCCGCCGCCGAACAGGTTCGTGAGAAAATAAAAGCGCGGCGAGAAGAGCGCCGCGCCGGAAAGAAACGCCAGGACGAAAAAGAGCGCCGTCCACCAGTGCGCGACCCGGACCGTGAGGGAATGGCGCACCACCAGATCGCCCTCGATGACGTCTTCCTGCTCGGCGCCGCGCGCGGCCGCTTGCGTAGCCATGGCTCCATCCCCCCTTTTATTCGGTGTCCTCGCGCTTGCCGAAGCGCATGAAGTGCGCGAAGGCGCCCACCACGCTGAGCAGCATGAGCACGTTGCCGACCGGCTTCATGACCGACTTCATGAGCCCCACGTAGGCCGGGATCTTGGGATTTTTCGGCAGGCCGCCGTAAAGCTCGGGCCGGTCGCCGTAGGCGAGAACGGTGATGACGTTGGTGCCGCCGACCCCCTCGGGGTTGTAGACGGCGGCGTGCTGGAAACCCTGGGCCTTCAGCTGCTCCACCCGCTTCTCCGCGATGTCGAGCAGATTGCCCCGGGTGCCGAACTGGAGGCAGCCGGTCGGGCAGGCCTTGATGCAGGCCGGCTCGAGCCCGACCGCGACGCGGTCCGAGCAGAGGGTGCACTTGTAGACCTTGCCGCTCTTCTTGTTGATGCGCGGGATGTCGAACGGGCAGCCGCTGATGCAGTAGCCGCAGCCGATGCAGTTCGCCTGGTTGAAATCCACGATGCCGTTGTTGTACTGGACGATCGCGGCGGGCGCGGGGCAGGCCTTGAGACAGCCGGGGTCCTCGCAGTGCATGCTCTGGTCCTTGCGCATGAGCCAGACGAACTGGCCGTCGCTCTCGCTCTCGTTGAAGCGGATCATGTTCCAGAAGTTGCTGGTGAGGTCGGGCAGCGTCTGGTAGGTGCCGAACTGCCGGGTCTCCTCCGCCTGGAGGTCGTTCCATTCCTGGCACGCCACCTCGCAGGCCTTGCAGCCGATGCAGGTCGTGGTGTCGATCAGCTTGGCGACCTTGGGCGTCTCGCGCACGCCCGCGGGAGGGGCCAGCGTCGCTGAGCTTCTTCGGATTTCCATATTGCTCGGCATGGTCGTCCCTCCTCTCCTAGGCTTTTTCCAGATTGACCAGGAACGTCTTGTATTCCGGCATCGACGAGTTGGCGTCGAGCACGGCCGGCGTGATGAAGTTGGCCAGCGGCCCGGTGCTCTTGCCGGCGTAGCCCCAGTGGATCGGGAAGCCGATCTGGTAGATCTGCTTGCCGTTGATCATCATCGGCTTGATGCGCTTGGTCACCATCGCCTTGCCGGTGATCGCGCCGCGCGCCGAGCTGACTTTCACCATCTGCTCGTTCTTGATGCCCTTTTCCTTCGCCAGCTCTTCGGGGATTTCGACGAAGAACTCCGGCTGGACCTGGGCGAGCCGCCCGATGTGCTTGGTCCAGAAGTGGAAGTGCTCGGTCAGCCGGTAGGTGGTGCAGACGTAGGGGAATTTGTCCGCCTTGCCGAACTTGTCCATGTCGGACGCGAGCGGCTTCGCCGTCGGGTTGCTCGTCACCTTCGGGTGGAGCGCGTTCTCGACCGGCGTCTCGTATCCCTCGTAATGCTCGGGGAAGGGGCCTTCGGCGAAGTTGACCGCGAACAGCTTCGCCGCCCCCTCGCCCAGCATGATGAACGCGCCGAGGCCGGCCTCGGGCGGGCTGTCGACCTTATAGTCCGGCACGTCGCCCACCCAGCGCTCGCCGTTCCAGACGATGCCCGGCCGCTTCGGGTCCCACGGCTTGCCGTTGCCGTCGGCCGAGGCGCGGTTGTACATGACGCGCCGGTTGGCCGGCCAGTTGAAGGCCCAGTTGTGGAACATGCCGAGGCCGGTCGGGTCGGCGTTGCTGCGCCGCGCCGCGTTGTTGCCGGCTTCGGTGTAATAGCCCGAGTGGAGCCAGTTGCCGCAGGCGGTCGAGCCGTCGTCTTTCAGCGCGCCGAAGCCGGGCACCTGCTGGCCGGCCTTGAGCGTCACCTGCTTGGTCTTGTCGTCGACCTGGTCCGCCAGCGTCTTGCCGTTGATCTCCCGCGCCACCTCGTCGGAGGTCGGGCTCGCCGGATTGGCGTAGCTCCAGGTCAGATGCAAGATCGGATCGGGGAATGCGCCGCCTTCCTTCTGGTAGAGCTCGCGCACCTTTAAGAAGACGCGCCCCAATATCTCCATGTCCGGCTTCGCCTGGCCGGGCGCGTCGATCGCCTTGTTTTTCCACTGGATCCAGCGCGCCGAGTTGGTGAACGCGCCGTCCTTCTCGGCGAAGTTCGCCGCCGGCAGCATGATGACTTCGGTCTTTATCTGCTCCGGCGCCATGCCGCCCATGTCCTTCGGAGCCTTCCAGAAGATCGCGCTCTCGTTCTCGAAGTTCTCGACCATCACGAGCCAGTCGAGCTTCGCCATGGCGGCGAGCGTCTTGGCGGAGTTGGGCGCGTTGTTCACCGGGTTCATGCCGAAGGAGAGCAGCCCCTTCACCTTGCCCTTGTACATGTCGTCGAACAGATAGATGTAGCTGTGGTTGCCGGTCATCTTGGGCAGGTAGTGATAGGCGAAGTCGTTCTCTTTGGTCGCGTGGCTGCCGTACATCGTCTTTAAAAAGCTCGTCATGAACTTGGGCGTGTTCTCCCAGTAGTTCATGGAATTCGGCCGGAGCTTCTTGGGCGTGACGAGCTCGAGGTATTCCTTCAGCGTCGCGTGCTGCGGCTGGGGCATGGCGAGATAGCCGGGGAGCGTGTGCGTCTGGCTCATGTCGGTCGCGCCCTGGATGTTCGAGTGGCCGCGGAGCGCGTTGACGCCGCCGCCGGGGCGGCCGACGTTGCCGAGTATCAGCTGCATCATCGCCGCCGCGCGGATGATCTGCACGCCGGTCGAGTGGTGCGTCCAGCCGAGCGCGTAGAGGATCGTCCCGGCCTTGTCGGAGGGGTAGCTCGACGTGATCGTCTCGGCCGCCTTCTTGAAGCTCTCGACCGAGCAGCCGGTGATCCTGGAGACCATCTCCGGCGTGTAGCGCGAGTACTGCTTCTTCATGAGCTGGAACACCGAGCGCGGGTCTTCGAGCGTGGGATCGACCTTGGCGAAGTCCTTCTCCATCTCGTACGCCCAGGTCGTCTTGTCGTAGACTTTTTTCTCCGGGTCGAAGCCGGAGAACAGGCCGTCCTCCTCGGGCAGCTTGAAGCCTTCCTTGATGATGAACGACGCGTTGGTGAAGAGCTTTAAATATTCCTCGTGGTAGCGCTTGTTCGAGAGCGCGTAGTTAATGAGGCCGCCCAGGAAGGCGATGTCGCTGCCGGCGCGGATCTGGACGAACTGGTCGGAGACCGCCGCGGTGCGGTTGAAGCGCGGGTCGATCGTTACGAGCTTGGCGTTTCTATCCTTCTTCGCGTGCATCACCCATTTGAAGCCGCAGGGGTGGTTCTCGGCGGGGTTGCCGCCCATGACCAGGATCACGTCGGCATTTTTGATGTCGACCCATCCGTTCGTCATCGCGCCGCGTCCAAACGTGGGGCCAAGACTGGCCACCGTTGGACCGTGTCATATCCTGGCCTGGTTGTCGGTGTAGACCACCCCCAGGGATCTCAAGAACTTGACGTAGAGGAAGTTGAACTCGTTGGTGTCGGTGCAGCCGCCGATCATGCCGATGCCGCCGGTCTGGTTGATGACCTTGCCCGCGTCGTCCTTGTCGCGGAACGTCGCGTCGCGGGTCTTCTTGATGTTCTTGGCGATGCGCTCGACCGCCTCGTCCCAGGAGATCTGCTTCCACTCGGCGGCGCCCGGGGCGCGGTAGAGCGGCCTGGTCAACCGCTTGTCGTTGACGATGTCTTCCTTGATGGTGATGCCCTTGGGGCAGAGCGTGCCGCGGTTGATCGGGTGGTCGGGGTCGCCCTCGACGTGGACCACCGTCGGGCCGGTGACGTTGATCGCCTTGTCGCCGGTGGTGTGGATGATGACGCCGCAGCTGACCGAG
>DASWFA010000493.1:0-2681 GCA_036394475.1 Binatia bacterium | reverse complement strand
AGCCTTCCGACGCCCACATCGATTGCGCATGGACCAGCGACTCGTCGCGCCTGAGAAATAGGTCCGAAGGCGGCGAAACCCAGGTTTATTATCAGGAAGACGGCTCGATACTCGGCGCCGGCATCGTCATTCTGACGGTGCCCGTTAGCCGGCTGAGCCCCGTTACCGATAACCTGATGCGGCTGGTCGCTCTGCACGAAGTCGGCCACGCTCTCGGAATGCTGGGCCACAGCGCCAACCCGGCGGACGTCATGTTCTTTGCGCTGCCGCTTTCCGACGATCAACGGGAACTGTCCGCGCGCGACCGGAAAACCCTCGTCCGGCTCTACTCGCGGAAGTGACGAGAAGGGCGGCGACTGGTCAAAAGAAACGGGGGGATGATCCATGGCCGGGGCCCGGGGCCGGGAGCTGCCTTTGCGGCTCCTTGGGGTCAGTACATGTTCGCGCCGCCGTCGACGTTGATCGTCTGCCCGGTGATGAAGTCGCTGTCGTCGGAGGCGAGAAAGACGACGGTGCCGACCAGGTCCTGGGGCTTCTGGTCGCGCTGGAACGAGCGCTTCTTCCGCCGATCGAGAAGCTGCTCGGGCGTGAGCGTCCCCTCCTGCTGCGGCCCGGAGATCGTGAGCCCGGGCGTAATCGCGTTTACCGAGATGTTGTCGCCGCCCAGCTCGCGCGCGAGCGCCCGGGTAAAGCCGATCACGCCGGCCTTCGAGGTCACGTAGTGGAGAAAAAACGGCGTGCCGCCGAGCGCGGTGCCCGACGAGATATTGATGATCTTGCCTTTGCCCTGCTGCTTCATCGCCGGGTAGACCGCCTGGACGCAGAGAAAAAGCCCTTTGAGGTTCACCGCCATCACCCGGTCCCATTCCTCCTCGCCGATCTCCGAAAAGGCTTTTTTCTGGATCGCGGAGTAGAGCGCCGCGTTGTTGACCAGGACATCGATCCGGCCGTACTTTTGTAACACCGCCCCGGCCATCGCCCGGGTCTTTTCCGCGGAGGTCACGTCGACCGCGACGGCCACGGCCGCGCCGCCTTTGGCGGAGATCTCCCCGGCGACCTTTTTCGCCTCCGCCTCCTGAATGTCGGCGACGACGACCTTCGCCCCCTCTTCGGCCAGGCCGAAGCAATAGGCGCGGCCGATGCCCACGCCGCCGCCGGTGACGATCGCGACTTTATCTTTCAGACGCATTTAAATCTCCAGGTTGTAAAACCGCTTGGGGTTTTCATACAGAATCATTTTCTTCTCGCCGTCGCTCAAGTCTTCGCGCGCGAGAAACTCCGGGATGTCGTGTTTGAACATGTCCGGCAGCCGCTCGTGCGGATAGTCCGAGGGCCACATGACGCAGCGCGGGTTGAACTGCCTGAGCACCTGCACGAGCGCGCGCTCTTCCACTTCACAGGTCGTCCAGACCTGGCCCGAGCGGATGTAGTCGCTGGGCTTTTTCTTGAGCGCCGGCGCGCCGGCGCGATGGGGCTTTTCGTATTCTTCGTCCATGCGGTCCATCATGTAGGGCAGCCAGCCCGAGCCGGCCTCGAGAAAGGCGACGCGGAGCTTCGGGAAGCGCTCGAAGACGCCCTCGTAAATCATATGCGTGAACTGGATCAGAATCGCGAACGGGTGCTCCAGCGTGTGGACCTGGATGAACTTGTCGAAGAAATCGAAGCCCATGCCGCGGCTCGGCGCTCCGTGCACCGTGAGCGGCATATCCAGGCGCTCCGCCGCGCGGTAGATCGGATCGAAGTCCGGGTGGCCGTATCCCTTATGCAGCACCGTCACCGCCGGCAAGAGTCCCGCGACGAGCCCCAACCCCTGCGCGCGCGCGAGCTCCTCGGCCGCCTCATCCGGCGCCTGCACCGCCAGGAGCGCCACCGCCTTCAGGCGCGGGCTCTGGCGCGTGTAGCGCTCGGCGACCCAGCTATTGTAGGCGCGCGCCAGGGCGGAGGCCCAGTTTTTGTCCTGGACGAGCCCGAGGGCGAGCCCGCCGGTGGGGTAGAGGACGCTCATCTCGACGCCGAGCTCGTCCAAAAAACCGAGCCACCGCGACGCCGGCACGTCGGTCTCTTTTCCCTTGGCCGAGAAGCCGCGGTTCCATCCGTCGAGCGACGGGAACAGGCCGTAGGTCTCGTTGCGCCGCATCTCGCGGTAGCGCCCTTCGAGGAACTCCGCCAGCTCGTGGTCTTTTTCCAGCACGTGGCCGTCGGCGTCGATGATCGGATAGTCCGCTTTCACGCTTTTTTGGCTCATGATTACAGCCCGTACAGCGCCCGGGCGTTGTCGCTGAGTATCTTTTGCTTCACTTCCGGCGTCAAGTCGTCGCGGGTCTTGAAAGTCTTGATCGCGTCGACGTCGCTCGACGTGTCGGTATGGCCGTAGTCCGTCCCGATCACCAGGCAGTCCGCGCCGGCCTGATCGACGACGTAGGGGAGGTCGTCGGAGTTTTCGCAGGTGACGAAGATGCCGAAATCGCGCACGCCGCCCGCGGGCCACTGGCGCCCCAAGGATTTGAAGCGCTTTTTGGCCTCGTGCACCACCCAGGGCAGCCACTGCGCGCTCGCCTCGATGAAGCCCCACCGGAGCTTGGGGAAGGTCTGCGGCACGTCGCTCAGCAGCAGGTCGTGGCAGCCGGCCACGGTGGGCACGCGGAAGCGGTGGAACGCCGACGCGGTGAACACCGGATGGC
>DASWFA010000492.1:0-2755 GCA_036394475.1 Binatia bacterium | reverse complement strand
CGATCTCCAATAGAGCCATGGCTGATTAAAATTCATAACATATTGTAAGGATCGACATCAATGTGAAGCCGCGCGCGGCTCGTCCGGGGCGCGCCCGCCTCGGCCGCGGCGGCGAGCGCCAGGAGCGCCGGCCCCTTTTTTCCCTTGAGCAGGATCTGCCAGCGGTAGCGGCCGCGGAGCCGCAGGATCGGCGCGGGCGCGGGGCCGAGCACCTCGATGTCCGGATAGCTCTCCGGGC
This sequence comes from Binatia bacterium, assembly GCA_036394475.1. Classification (GTDB taxonomy): domain Bacteria; phylum Desulfobacterota; class Binatia; order UBA9968; family UBA9968; genus JAJPJQ01. Next base: position 2,517 of record DASWFA010000492.1, on the reverse strand, counting down.
GGCGCCGGCACTCTCCGCGGAGCCACTGGCCCAGGGCTTTGGCCTTGTTTTCGATCTCCTCGGCGCCGGGTCCGTCCAGCCGCAGGTGGACCAGGCGGCTGAACGGCGGATAGTTGAGGGCGCGGCGAAACTCCAGCTCGGCGGCGAAAAAGCTTTTGTAATCGTGGCCAATCACGTGGCGGATCGTATAATGGTCCGGGTTGTAGGTCTGGACGATCACCCGGCCCGGCTCGTCGCCCCGCCCCGCCCGCCCGGCGACCTGGCTCAAAAGCTGAAAGGTCCGCTCGGCGGCGCGGAAATCCGGCAGGTTCAACGAGTGGTCCGCGAGCACGGCGCCGACCAGCGTCACGCCCGACACGTCGTGGCCCTTGGTGATCATCTGCGTGCCGACCAGGACGTCGATCTCGCCTTTCTCCCACCGATGGATCAGGCGCTCCTGGGAGCCCCTTTTTTCGGTGGTGTCGCGGTCCATGCGCGCGACCCGGGCGCCGGGGAGCAGCAGCCCGAGCTCCTGCTCCAGCTGTTCGGTGCCGGTGCCGACCGGCAACAGGGCCGGCTGGCCGCAGCCCGGGCAGAAATCTTCCGCGCGTTTATGCCGGCCGCAGTGGTGGCAGAGCACGCTTGGCGGTTTTTTGTGAAACGTCATGGCGACGCTGCAATGCGAGCAGCGGAGCACGAAGCCGCACAGCCGGCACTGGAGGAAATTGGCGAAGCCGCGCCGGTTTAAAAAAATCAGGCTCTGCCGGCCGCGGGCGAGGTTCTCCTTGAGCGCCTCCCGCAAGACCCCGGAGAGGAGCGACGGGGCCGCGGGCGCGTCGCCGCTCTTTTTCTCGCCGTAGTTCTGGCTCGCGATGTTTTCCCGCAGATCCACGGTCGCGACCTCGGGCAGCGACCGGCGCTCGACGCGCTGCGTCAGCTCCAAAAGCGTGTAGCGTCCGGCGCGGCAGTTCTCGAAGCTCTCGATGGCCGGGGTGGCCGAGCCCAGAACGACCGGGCAGTCGAGCATCTTGGCGCGCACGACCGCCACGTCCCGCGCGTTGTAGCGGAGCCCCTCTTCCTGCTTGTAAGAGGGGTCGTGCTCCTCGTCGACGACGATGAGGCCCAGGTCGGGCACGGGGGCGAAGATGGCGGAGCGGGCGCCGACCACGATATCCGCCGCGCCGCCGAGGATGCGCCACCACTGGGCCCAGCGCTCTCCGGGGGTGAGCCCGCTGTGCAGCACGCCGACCCGCCCGGGGAAGCGCTCATGCAGCCGGTCGAGCAGCTGGGGAGTCAGGGAAATCTCCGGGACCAGAATGAGACTCTTTTTTTGCGCCCGCCGGACCCGCTCCATGGCGCGGAGATAGATCTCGGTCTTGCCGCTGCCCGTGATGCCATAAAGGAGAAAGGACTCGAAGCCGCCCCGCCGAAGCCGCTCCTCGACCGCCCCGAGCGCCGCCGCCTGCTCCGCCGTGAGGGAAAACGCGCGCGGCTTTTCCGCCGGCGCCGCGTCCGGCGGCGCTTTTTTCGACCGCCGGGCGCGCTCGCGGACTTCCACCGCGCCGATTTTCATGAGCTCGTCCACGGCCTGGTAAAAGCCGCCGCGGGGGAACCGGCGCGCCAGGGATGTAAGCGTGAGCGGGTTTTTGCTGCCCAGCGCCGCGGCCAGAATTTTTTCCTGCAGTGGCCCGGCCAGGGGAAATTCGCCCGGCTTGCCGACGATGATCCGGCGGCTCTCGCTCCTTAGATGCGCCGGCATGACCGCCGCCAGGACCTCCCCGAGAGAGCTGACGTAATATTTGGCGATCCATTGGGCCAGCCGGATCAAGGCCTCGTCCATGACCGGGCGCTCGTCCGGCGCTTCGATGATCGGCTTGACCTGCTTTAGCCGGGTTTCCGATAGGAAATCGACCACGACGCCGGTGACGCGCCGCCGTCCCACGGGGACGACGACCCGCATGCCGATTTTCAAGCCGTCGCGGAGGGCGGGGGGGACTTCGTAGGTGAGGGGTTCTTTCAATCGGGACGGGACGATGACCTCGGCAAACCCGCCCGCGCCCCTGTGCATGCCTGGTCTATTACCTGCTCGACCGGCGAAAAGCAATATAATGATTTTGCGGTTCTTTTTGCGCAGGTGAGTGACAAAAAGTGTTCATTTTGCCCCGATTCGCGCCGGACATCACAAAATAACCCAGCAAAAAGGGGCCAAAGCCGCTGCTTTAACCGCCTTTGGACGGTTTGCATGCTTCTTGCTTACCCATCCTCCTGCTTATTATATCTAAAACGCGCTTGTGACATCTAATTACATATAATTTCATTTAATTATGTTTAATTCGTTTGACAACGCCGGCGCATTTGTTCCACAATGGCGGCCCGAAACGATCAGACCGGATGGGGTTGAGGATGGAACAGAAAAATAATGTCCGCAAGATTCGGGAAGCCAGGATGTTGAGCAAGTCGGAGCTGGCGCGATTGGCGGGCCTCTCGCCCTTGACCGTGGATCGGATCGAGCGGGGAATGACCTGCCGGATGGCCACC
>DASWFA010000491.1:0-1635 GCA_036394475.1 Binatia bacterium | reverse complement strand
CTGCGACCGGTTATTTGCGACCTGGGCCTGGAATCCATCGAAGACGTCCTTGGGAATTCCTCCCGGATTCGAGACGGTCTTGAGCATGAGCGGGGGCACGGCGCCGATGATCGCGGCCTTGGCGAGCCGACTCTCGCCGTGACGCGCCAGGTAACGCACGACCTCGCCGCCGCCGGTGGAGTGGCCGACGTGGATCGCGTCCTTCAGGTCGAGCGCCTCGACGAGCTTGGCGAGGTCGTCGGCGTAGGTATCCATGTCGTTGCCGTCCCAGGGCTGGCTCGAGCGGCCGTTGCCGCGCCGGTCATGGGCAATCGAGCGGTAGCCGCGCTCGCCCAGAAACATCATCTGGTCTTCCCAGGCGTCGGCGCTGAGCGGCCAGCCGTGGCTGAAGACCACCGGCTGCCCCTTACCCCAGTCCTTGTAGTAGATCTCGACGCCCGAGTTTTTTTCGCCGATATGGAGGGTGGGCATGGCGAGTCTCCTTTTTTATTCGAGAAATTAGGGCGCCGACCGGTATTCGAAATCTCGCCCTAGATTCTCATATACCAACGAGTCGGCTTGGCAAGGGGTCGGTTTTTAAAATGGAATTGTTCTCTTATCTTCGTCCCACGGCCGGCGGCCGCGGACTGACAGCCGCGCGCGGCGGCGTGCCGGGGACGACGATGCTTGGAGCGCAGCAGTACGAGTCTATCGGGTAGCGCGGCAAATATAACTGATAGTGCATGACGTGAAGCTCGTAATAGGGGTCATATTGCGGCGCATACGGATACGCGTACTGACCGCCGTCCCAATAGGGGGCGGCATAATAATCCGGCACATATTGTGCGCCGGCATTTTGGCCGGACAGACAAAACAGACATAAAAACACCGCGGCTACCAAGAGCTGCTTCATTGCAATCATCTCCCTGAGCATTGCGTGTTCACGCGGGATCGGCTCTCCGGCACAGGCGCCGTTTTTCTAGCACGCGGCGACGTCGAGGAGCTGGCCCGCTTCCACGCAGTCGAGCCCGTATTGCTGCATGAGCAGGCCGGCCGCGTCTTGAAAGCGCTTCTCGGCGAGAGCCGCGCGCGCTGCCGGAGCGATGTCCGGCTCCGCGATGAGCAGCGGCACGAGCGAAAGCTTCGCGGGAAACCGCCCATGCTTTTCCTTCCAGTCGCCGAGCCCGCGGCGCACGTACGCGGGATCGAGCCCCAGGGCGTCGCAGATGCTTTCGAAGGAAAAGACCCAATCGCCGCCCGGCTCCAGGAGCCATGCCTCCGCTTCGGCGAAAACTTCTTTCCCGGCCTCGCTCTCTGCCGCGACGTTTTTCTGGAAGCGGTAAACCGCGTCCTCCAAAACCGCCAGCATGAGCCGCTTTTCCGGCTCCAATCCGGTCCTGGCGCGGAGCGTCGCGAAGTACTGATCCGGAATGAGCACGTCCGGCTGGAACAAAAACGGCAGCCTGTCGTCTAAAACCGCCTCGGACCGATCCATCATCGCCTTATCCCGCCTTTCCGGCGTCCAGCCCGGAGAGGACGCCCGCGTGTCTCTCGATCATGGCGGCGATCGCTTCCCGGCTCGCCGCGCCGACGATCCGCTCCTTCTCCGCGCCGTCCTTGAACAGAATCAAAGTCGGGATGCCTTGAATGCCGTAG
>DASWFA010000490.1:0-2782 GCA_036394475.1 Binatia bacterium | reverse complement strand
CTCAAGGGAAGCGAGGTCGATCTCTACCGGTTGCCGGTTCCCGTGTTCGGCCTGATGGACGGCGGCCCGATGATCACCGGCGGCGTCGTCATCGCCCGGGACCCGGATTACGGCATGAACGCCGGCATGTACCGCCTGATGCTGAAGGAAAAAAATATCACCGGCATCGACATCGTGACGCCCAACAACCTGAGACGCTTCGCCGAGCGCGCGCTGGCGAAAAAAAAGCCCCTGCCGGTGTCGATCTCCATCGGCGTCCATCCGTCGGCGATGATCGCCGCGACTTTCAAAGCGGCGCTCGGCGAGAACGAGCTCGGCTACGCGGGCGGCCTCAACGGCGCGCCGGTCGAGCTCGCCGAGGGGGAAACGATCCCGGTTCCCTCGATCGCCAATGCCGAGATCGTCCTGGAAGGGGAGATCCCGCCCGAGGGATGGATTCATCCGGAAGGGCCGTTCTCGGAATTCAACCGGCTCATGGGCGGCGTGCATAAAAACCCGCGCGTGCGGATCAAGGCGATCCTCCACCGCAGTGATCCGATTTACTACGCGCTGCACATGCCGTGGGAAAATATCTGGATGAGCGCGCCGATCTACGAAGCCGCCGCGCTCCGCGTCCTCAAGGAGGCGGGGGTTCTCGCCACCGCCGTCAACGTCACGCCCGGCGGCTGCTGCCACTGGCACATCGCCGCCGCGATCAAAAAACAGCCGGGCGACGGCAAGAACGCGATCCTGGCGCTGCTGTCGATCGCCGACATCAAGCACGTCGTCGTCACCGACGACGATATCGACATCTTCGATCCGGTCGATCTGGAATGGGCCGTCGCCACGCGCGTCCAGGCCGACCGCGACGTGCTCATCATTTCCAACGCGCGCTCCAAGCCGCTCGACCCCTCGCTCGCGCCAGGGAGCGGCATCCCGACGACGGCGAAGATGGGCATCGACGCGACGATTCCCGAAAACGTCCCGCGCGAGCGCTACCGGCGCATCGTCTACGTCGACCAGGGGAAGGTTCGGCTGAAGGATTATCTCGGGGCTGCGCCGAAGGCGGGAGAGAAAAAAAACAAATCGACCGGCGCCAAAGACGCCGCCGCCCTGGAAGAGCGGATCCTCGCCGCGCTTGCGGAGTCGCACCGGTTCTTCGCCGAGCTGCTCGATCTTTTTCGCGGGGAAGAGTTCGCCGACGTGGCGCGCGCCATGGGTAGGCTCGGCGGGGAAGGGAAGATCGCCCAGGACGCCGAGGGGAAATATCAGCCGGCCGCGGCCGGCTTGAGCCAGACCCGATAGCCGTTGTTGGGATAGCCGACCGCGTCGATCTCGAATTTTCTGAGCTCCGGCATGACCCGGTCGGCGAAGAGGCGGAGCGACTTCATCACCTTGTCGTTCTCGAGCGCGCCGAAGGTAAACTCGCCGAGAAAGCAGTCGGCGCCCGCCTGCCGGGCGATCTCCTGGATCTGCCGGGTGACGGTCTCGGGCGAGCCGCAGATAAACGAGTTGTCGCGGATCGAGAAGTCGACGTCGAGCAGCTCCTTGATCCTCTCTTCGCGGGTGATGCTGGCGAGGTTTTCGTTGCCGTAGCCGCCGTAAGCCCGGCCGCCGCCGACCCGCTGCCAGAAATAAATCCAGTGCGCTTGCGCTTCGTCGTAGGCTTTTTTGTCCGTCTCGCCGACGTAGATCTGGCGCATGAGGGCGACCTTCGGCCGCGGGCCGGCGGGTTTGGTTTTCTGGTAGACTTCGCGGAAATAGTCGAAGATCTCCCGCACGACTTCCAGTTTAGGCGGGCACCACTGCACGGTGCTGATGCCCTCCGCGGCCGCCGCGGCGACCGATTCGGGGCTCCGCGTCGGCATCCAGAGCGGCGGGTGCGGCTTCTGCACCAGCGGGATGTTCAGCTCGGCGTTGTTGACCTTGAAGTATTTGCCCTCGTGGCTGAACTTCGGGTTGGCCCACATGCCCTTGATGATCTTGTAGGCCTCCCACATGACGTCGTTCTTGTCGTCCCACGGCGCGTTGTAGGCCGAAAACGCGTACTTGCCGATGCCGCTGCCGATGCCGCACTCGAAGCGCCCGCCCGTGATGTTGTCGAGCATGGCGACTTCCTCGGCCACGCGCACGGGGTGCCAAAGCGGCAGCACGTAGACGAGCGGCCCCAGGCGGATTTTCTTGGTCCGCTGCGAGGCGGCCGCCATCCACGCGCCCGGGCTCGCGCATTCGGCGAACCCCAGGTCGAAGTGGTGCTCGGCGACGAAGTAATAGTCCATGCCCGCCTGGTCGAGAAACTCGACCATGTCGAGATGCCGCGCGTACAAATCCCGATACGACAGCTCGGGGAGGTCGTTTTTTTGCAAGTGGTCGAAGACGCCGATTTTCATGGAAAGTGTTTTATGTCAACGGCCGAAACCTTGCAAGCGCGCCCCCCGGAACCCGCATCCGCCCGCTTTCTTGACAGCGGCGGGCTTCCCGACTAAAAGTGAGAGCGCCATGGGTGCAAGACGCGCAACGCTGGGCCACGTCGTTCTGAATGTCCGGGACCTGGAAAAGTCCGAGCGGTTTTATCGGACGGTGCTGGGCATGGCGGTTTCGGGGCGGAACCGGCGCACCCGAATGTCCTTTTTGAGCTTCGGCGCCGAGCATCACGACATCGCGCTGATGGAGCTCGCGCCCGGGGCGAAGCGGCGCGCGGGCGGCGGGGCGCCCGGGCTGCATCACTTTTGCGTCTACGTGAAAACCGACCGGGAAGTCGACGCTCTCTATCCGGTCCTCAAGCGCCGGCGGATACCGGTCG
>DASWFA010000489.1:0-5000 GCA_036394475.1 Binatia bacterium | reverse complement strand
GTACGATCCGAGCGGCGATTCGAGCCGCTGGCGGAGCGCGGTGGCCTCGCGCGCGAGCTCCACCTGGCGCAGCGCTTTTTCCAGCGCGGCGCGGAGCCGGTTCGCCTCCAGCGGCTTGGCCAGATAGTCGTAGGCGCCGAGCTTGATCGCCTGCACCGCGCTGTCGATCGTCGCCTGCCCGGTCAGCATGATGACGGCCATCTGCTGCACCCGGTCGCCCAGCTCCTGCACCAGCTCGAGCCCGGTCATCCCCGGCATGATCAGGTCCAGGACCATCGCGTCGGGGAGATCGTGCTCCAGCGCCTTGAGGGCCGCCCGGGCGTCCGGCGCGGTCGAGCTTTTGTAGCCCCAGCGCTCCAGCAGCGAGGCGAGGCCGTCGCGGCTCGCCGCGTCGTCGTCCACCACCATCACCGAAGAGCGCGGTCGCGTCACAGGGCACCTCCGTTAAGCGTCAGCGGCACGGTCAATCGAAACGTCGCGCCGGCCGCGGCGCCGTCGTCGTACTCCAGCGTGCCGCCGTGGGCCTCGACGATCAGCTGGCTCAAGCACAGGCCGATGCCGCTGCCGCCCGGCTTGGTGCTGTCGCCGAAATCGAAAATAGTGGCGCGCCGCTCCGGCGGAATGCCCGGGCCGGCGTCGCGGAAGAGCAAAATAATCTGCCCGCCGTTGCGCTCGCCCGAGACCTCGATCCGGCCCCCGCCGGGCTGCGCCTCCACGGCGTTCCGGAGCAGGTTGTCGAACGCCTGGCGCAGGCGATGGGAGTCCCCTTCGACGGTCCAGGGCCCCGGCGGAAGAGCGGTCGATACGCCGATCCCCTGCGCGGTGCACTGCGCCATGACCGCCTCGAGGCTGGCCTCCAGGACCGCGGCCAGATCCATCGGGTGGCGCTCCAGCGTGACCGGCGTGCTGTAATCCGCGAAGTCGCGCAGCAGCTGGTCCACCTGCCGCGCGCTGGTTTCCAGCGCCTCGAGCGAGCGCTGCCGGCTTTCGGGCTGCTCCGGGCCGTCGGCGTGGCGCAACAGCTCCAGGTGGACGGTCATGGCGTTCAGCGGCGTCTTGACCTCGTGCACCAGGGTGCGGGCGGCGACCGAGACGCGCTGCACCGGCGCGGTGAGCCCGTTGCTGCCGCGCTGCTTCATCACCAGCCGGTCGATCAGATCGAGGCTGGTGCCGACTTCGTCGCGGCTGCCGTAGTGCGGGCGCGCCAGGTAGGTGCCGGCCTCCGCTTCGCGCAGCGCGTCGTTGATGAGGCGAAAACGCCGGGTATAGAGCGCGGTGGTCAAAAAAGCCGCGAGCAGCGCCACGTCGGCGCCGAGCAGGAACAACAGGGTAAACTGCCGCCACAGCCCGGAGACGAGCCCGGTCCAGTCCGACGGGTTGATCCATAATCGGAGCCCGCCGGGGCCGCGCGCGCCCTCCGGCATCTGCAGCGGGACCAGGACGTCGTAGTAGGTCTGCCCGTCGTCGTGATTCGACTCGATGGTCGTAATCCCCCTGCTCAGGTTCGCCCTGAGCCCCGGCTCGGTCAACGTCTGTCCCTGCTCCGAGCTCCGGGACGAATACAAAACCTTGCCCTCGGGGTTGAGCACCCACATCGCCAGGATGCTCGTGCTGCGGTCTATATAGGCCTTGATCAGTCCCTGCACCTGCGTGCGGCGCGAAGAAGCCGGCGGCGTCCTGGACGCGGTGTTGTCGGGCGTGGCGGCGCTGCCGGGGTAGAGGCGGCCGAGGAAGTCCCAGAACGACGAAGAGCGCGGCGTCTCGGGCGCGGGCGGGGTCGCGGGGGGCGACGTGGCGGGAGGCGCTTGCTGCAGGCTCTGGGCCAGGGCGATCTCCACCTGGCGCGCGAGCAGCAGGGCGGTCTGCAGCGTCGCCTCCGTCGTCAGGCGCCGCGCCACCAGCAGGATGCCGGTGGCGAACAGGCCGAAAATCACGACGACGGTCGCGACAAAAACCATGATCTGCTGCTGGCGGAGGCTCATAAGCGCTAAATAACATAGCAGATGGATTTGGGACGGCCAAGATAGCATGGATAGCATGGACGGCGCGCCCTTGCGGCGCCCGGTCTTTTTGTTGCATAGTTATAGGATGGTGCGCGACGCCTACAACCGTCCCCTGAAGGACCTCCGCATATCGGTGACGGACCGGTGCAACTTCCGCTGCACCTACTGCATGCCGCTCGACGAGTACGAATGGATCGACAAGAAGGAGATCCTGTCGTTCGAGGAGATCGCCCGGCTGGCGCGCCTGTTCGTCCAATTGGGCATGGAAAAGGTCCGGCTGACCGGCGGCGAGCCGCTGGTCCGGCGCAATATGGAAGCGCTCATCGCCAAGCTCGCGCGGATCGAGGGGCTGAAAGACCTCTGCCTCACGACCAACGGCTCGCTCTTGGCGGAAAAGGCCGGCGCGCTCAAGGCGGCGGGGCTCAGGCGCATCAACGTCAGCATCGACACGCTCGACCCCGGGAAGTTCCGGCGCATGACCAAGCGCGGCGACCTCGACAAGGTCCTCGAAGGGCTCTTCGCCGCCAAGGCGGCGGGGCTCGCTCCGATCAAGATCAACGCGGTCGTCGAGCGCGGCGTCAACGACGACGACATCCTCGACCTGGTCGAATTCTCCCGCCGGCACGGCTTCGCCCTCCGCTTCATCGAATACATGGACGTGGGCAACTCCAACGAATGGACGTCGGCCAAGCTCGTCGCCAAAAAAGAGATCATCGAGAAAATCCACGCGCGCTATCCGCTGAAGGAGATCGGCCGGGACCGGGGCAGCGCGCCGGCCGTCGACTACGAGTTCGCCGACGGCGGCGGGGAAGTGGGCGTGGTGGCGTCGGTGACCGAGCCGTTTTGCTCCACCTGCAACCGGGCGCGGCTCACGGCGGACGGCAAGCTCGTCGCCTGCCTGTTTTCCTCCGTCGGCCACGACCTGAAGACGCTGCTCCGGAGCGGCGCGACCGACGAGAAGATCCTCGCAGTCGTCGCCGGCATCTGGGGCGCCCGGACCGACCGCTATTCCGCCGAGCGGCTCGCGGCGATGAGCGCGTCCACGTACGATCCCAAGACCCACAAAAAAATCGAGATGATCACGCTCGGCGGCTGAGCGGGTTCGGGCTTCGGGTTTCGAGCTTCAAGCCGGAACCGGAAATCTTCCGGAGACTCACGGCAGCGACACGCCGCGCCGCTCCAGATCGGCGCGCTCTCCCGGCGTGAGCCGCTCCGCCGCCACGTAGCCCTGCGGGCCGTATTTCTGCCGGCATTCCTCCACCGCGCCCGCGGCCATTCCCGCCATCAGCCCCGAGCCCGACGCGCCGCATTTGACCGTGGCGCCGGTGCGCGGGTTGACCATGACGATGCTCTCGCTGGCGCAGGCGGCGAGCGTCAGCGCCGCCAAAATTCCCGGAAGTAAAAATCCCGTCACAATTTTCATGCCGCTCCTCCTTGTCCTCCGATCTCTTCCACCCCAAGTCTACAAGGCCCGCCGGCAATGACAAGACGGTCGCGCGCCCGAGGATTCGGGAGGCGGAAAAAAAGGACGGCGGCTCGCAGGACTTTATTTAATCCAATGCAAGCCGATCAGCGGCCAGTACAGCGGCACCAGGGCCATCAACAGAATTCCTTCGACGACGGCCAGGATCAGGTTTATTTTCACCAGGTCGCGGGCCGAGAAATAGCCGTAGGAATAGCCCAGCACCAGGACCGGCGATTGGAACGGAAAGAGGGTTCCTCCGCCGGAAAAAGCCCAGATGAGCGCGACCGCGACGGGGTTGTAGCCCGCGCCGTCGCTCACATGCAGCAGGACGGGCAGCGAAGTGGTGAGCAGCGCCTGGTTGCCGGGAAAAATAAAGTGGTAGAGAACGCCGCCCCAGTAGAGAGCGATCGAGGAGAAAAACGCATTGGAGAGCAGCGGACCGATGGTTTCCATGAAAATTCCGTTGACGGCTGCGAGCGCCCGCGTCTGGATCAGAACGTTGGCCAGACTGATGGCGCCGGCGGCGAAGGCCAGATGCAGAAAATTGATTTTCTTCACGGCGTCGGCGTTGAGAACGCCGACGCGGGGAAGCGCGAGCGCCAGCCCGGCGCCGAGGCCGATCGCCGTGGGATCGAGGTGGTGGATAAAGTCGGTCGCCCAAAGAGCGATGGCGGCGCCGACCACGGCCAGCACCTTCTTCTCTTGAGCGCTCAAGCTTCCCATCTCCCTCAGAGTTTGGTGCAGATATTCCCTGCTTTGCGGCGATTCGGCTCGATCCGGGGGATAGAGCCTGAGAACGATGAGCCAGCAGGCGGGGATGGTCAGCAGCGCGGCCGGCAGGAACGCGATGAACCACTGGCTCCAGAGAACCTCGATGCCGGTCTGCTCCTTCAAGATGCCGTGCGTCAGGATGGAGCCGGCGCCCGCCAGAATCATCTTGTCGAACAGGCCGCAGGTGGCCGTTACGACCAGAAACAGCCCTCTGCCGAGATTACCGTTAGCGCCCGACCCCGACGCGGTGATGATCCCGATCAGCATCGAGGCGATGATGGTGAGGCGCGCGGACCCCGAAGGAATGAGGCAGGTGATGAGGAACGACAGGGTCGTGACGCCGAGAAGGAGCCGGGAGTAGGACGTTCCGATGAGAGACAGGACCCGGTAGCCCAATCGCCTGGCCAACCCGGTGGAGGATGCCGCTTCGGCGATGAGCGCCCCGCCGAAAATAAACCACGGACTGGTGCTGGCAAAGCCGCTGAACGCCGTCGAAAACTGGACCACTCCGAGGGCCCAGAACAGGTAGCAGCCGATCAGGGCCGTGACGGCGTGCTCCACCGGCTCCGCGATCCAGTACACGATCATGAAGAGCACGATGGCGTACGCCTGCTGGATCCGCGGCTCCAGACCGAGGGGCAAAAACCACACCAGCAGACCGGCGGCCGGACCGAGCAGCAGTTGGCCGAGCGCCGACAGGTCCGTAGGGCTTCCCGCCGTTTCCGCGGCGGCGCCGGAGGCGGCCGCTTCGCTCAGGGCGA
>DASWFA010000488.1:0-2856 GCA_036394475.1 Binatia bacterium | reverse complement strand
CGACGCGCCACAAGCTGCTGCTGTACGCCTTGTCCCACTGTCCCCAGATGTCCACTGGATTCGGCTCCTGGAAAAGAACCCGCAGGACCACCGAGGTATCGACGTAGACGATCATCTACGCCGGCGATCGTCCAGAAGCGTTCTTACAGCGGAAACGGAGCGCCGCGGCCGGACCCCTTTGATTTTCGCGAGAGCTTTGACGGGGCGGGAGGGCGCGGCAACCTGGAATTCCGGCTCGGAAGCGGGCAGGATTCGGACGACTTTATGACCGTGAGACGTTACCACGACCTCTCGTCCTGCTTTTGTCTTCTTATGGTCATAATACAACTGGAAGCATCCGGCCGCCGGCGTCGAGGGAGCCGTATTCTCCTTGACCCCGGATGGTTTTTCAAGATACAGGGTTGAGGCAGACGAGCGTTTCTTATCCATTCTCGGCGTGTAGACGCGCGATGAGCCGCGAAAAGGGGCTTTTATGAAATGGATGATGACTGCGTCAGCCGCCCTTTTGCTCCCTCTTTTATTATCCGGCGGAGCCGAAGCGGCGGACGCGAAGCCCGACGCCCGGGCCGCCTGGGAGCGGACCGTCGCCGCGGCGAAGAAAGAGGGCGAGGTCAGGATCTGGGGCGACATGGAGATCACCCACCCCGACATCGTCGCCGCCTTCACGAAAGAGTACCCTTTCATCAAGGCGGTGCTGGTGAGCGGCAAGGTGGGCGACCTGATGCCGCGCATCACCGCCGAGCGCCGCGCCGGCAAGTATCTCGCCGACGTCTACAGCGGCGGCCTCGGCGGCCGGGCCTTTTACGACTTTCAGCGCGCCGGCGTGCTCGACCCCTTGAAGCCCGCTCTCATGCTGCCCGAGGTGGTCGACGAGTCGAAGTGGCTCGGCGGCAGGCATTACTACGCCGACGCCGAAGGGCAGTACGTCTTCATGTACGAGGGCAGCGTCGCCGGGGTGGGACTTTTCTACAACACGAAGCTCCTCGATCCGAAAGAGTTCCACTCCTACTGGGACGCGCTCCAGCCCAAATGGAAGGGCAAGGTCGTCCTGTTCGAAAGGCCGGGGACCGGCTCGCCCAACATGGTCCGGGTTTTTTACAACCCGCAGCTCGGGCCGGAATTCGTGCGCCGCCTCTGGACCGAGATGGACCTCATCGTCTCCCAGGAGCGCCGCCAGGCGACCGACTGGCTCGGCACGGGGAAATTTACTCTCTGCTTCGACTGCGCCGACACCGACATGGCGCGCAAGCAGGGCGTGCCGGTGAACGAGTTCGACCACGCGAACCTGAAGGAGGCCGGCGGCGAAATCGGCACCAGCGGCAACAGCGGCCTCGCGCTCATCAACCGCGCGGCCAATCCGAACGCCGCCCGGGTTTTGATCAACTGGTTCCTCTCGCGCCAGGGGCAGACCGTATGGCAGGAGGTCATGAACAAGAAGGTCGTCGAGCCGTCGGATTCGATGCGCGTCGACGTCCCCAAGGACGTCGTGCTTCCTTCCTCGCGCCGCGAGGAGGGGAAAAAATACGCCGTCACCGGCTTTCAGGACCCGGACCCGGTGATGAAGCTGATCAACGAGATTCGCGCGAAAAATAAATAGGCGGCAAATCTGAAATCTGAAAGGAGATTGACAGAATTCCAATGAATTCTGTTTTCAGGCCGATCCAAAAGGTCCCAGATACTAGGCGCGCGCGAGACCGACGAGCGCAGGCGTACTCTTTTCAGTACGTCGAGCGAGGCGGGGCTCGCGCAACGACGTGGATGAGCCTTTTCGAGCGGCCTGCACATTATGTCCGAATTTGAACCGATCGAGATCAAGGCATTTTACCGCTCGCACACGCACCTGCCGGTGTGGGAGGTGATCGAGAAGGCGGGCATCTGGGGGCGACTGGGCATCAAGGCGAGCTTCGACTATTGCGACAGCTCTTCGGTCGCGGAGGCGGCGCTCTTCGGCGGCGACGTCGATTTCGTCTCGGGCAACCACATCTCGCCCTACGGGCTGGTGGCGAAGGGCAGGCCGATCGTCTCGCTCGCCTCCCCTTCCAACAGCGTCAACGACAAGCTCGTCTCGCGCGCGCCGGTAAAATCCCTCGCCGAGCTCCGGGGCAAGCGGCTGGCCGACACCACCGTGCTCGACGGCGGCGGCGGCTACAACCATATCCGCGGCAACCACATGATCTATCTCCTGCGCGCGGGCATCCGGCCCGACGATGTGAAATGGGTCGAGATCGCCGACATCATGTCGGAAAAGTTCCGCGACGACCAGATCGAGGCCGTCCGGGAGGGCAAGGCGGACGCCGGCATCGCCACCGGAGGAGCGGAGAAGTTCGAGAAGGCGGGGCTCCACGTGCTCGAGCTCGGGCGCATCCCGATGGTGAACGGCCCGACGCTCACTTCCACGATCCCCAACTTGAAGCGCAAAGACCGCCTCGCCGAGCGGCTGGTCCGGGCGCTGGTCTTGGGCATTCATTACGCGCGCTCGAACCCGGCGGAGACCGAGCGCATCGTCGCCGCATTGCGCGAGAGAGTCCCCGAGTCGAACGCGAGCTACAACAGCGTGGCGAAGCTCCTGCCCAAGCCCTACCCGGACCATCGCGCGATCGCCAACGCCTACGAGCTCTGCTGCATGAAAGATCCGAAAGCCAAAGAGCTGAGCCCGCTCGCCTTGTGGGATCTGCACTACCTGAGGGAGCTGGACCACTCGGGCTTCATCGACCGGCTTTACGGGGAATAAAAAACCCATGACGGTCCGGAGGCGGTCGCGTTTCCGGCGCGCGGCGGGCGCCGCCCTGATTTTTTCGCTGACCGCCTTCAGCGGCACCGGCTTCGGCGAGACCGACTGGAAGGCGGAGTGGGACA
>DASWFA010000487.1:0-1681 GCA_036394475.1 Binatia bacterium | reverse complement strand
GTGCGCGTCGCCCTGGAGCGCCAGAACCTGAAGCCCGACAAAGAAGTCGCGATCCTCCAGATCGGGGGCCAGAGCGAGCGCTTCGCGGCCCTCAAGGCCGGCGTCATCGACGCCACCATCGTGAGTCCGCCGTTCAACATGGTCGCGCGCCGCCTGGGCTTCAAAGACCTGATCGACATCTCGGAGTCGGGCATCGCCTACGCGCACTTGCAGACGGTGGCCCGGCGCGATTTTATCGAGCGCTATCCCGACCAGGTCCTGAGATTCCTCAAGGGGGAGATCGAGGGCACGAGCTACTGGAAAGATCCGGCCAAAAAGGAGACGGTCCTGCGGACCCTCGCCAAATTTCTCAAGCTCGACATGGAGAAGGACCGGGACCAGCTCGACGAGACCTTCCGCTATTACGGAAAAATATTTCCGGCGCGGCCCTATCCGAGCATGGAGGGGATGGAGTACGCCGCCGAGCTGGTGAAAAAGACCCTGCCCGACGCCAAAAATCTCTCGGCGAAGGATTCCGTGGTGAACCGCTTCGTCGACGAGCTGGAAAAAGAGGGCTTCCTCGCGCAGCTCCACGGCTACGACAAGAAATAAATCAATCTGGAGACTTTCATGGCCATCAAATTGTACGACGCGGTGCCGTCATCGAACAGCGACCGGGTGAAGATCGCCCTCCACGAGAAGGGGCTGGCCTTCGAGCGGGTCACGCTGAACCTGGCCAAGCGCGATCAAAAGAAGCCCGAGTTTTTAAAGCTCAACCCCTACGGCAAAGTCCCGGTCATCGACGACGGCGGGAACGTGCTGTTCGAGTCCTGCATCATCAACGAGTACCTCGACGAAAAATATCCCGCGCCGCCGCTGATGCCGAAAAACCCCTACCTCCGCGGCCGCGGCCGGGTGCTGGTGGACTACGGCATGAACCGCCTGCACGAGACCTATTTCGCGCTCCGGAACGAATTCTTTTTCAAGAAAGAAGGCGAGCGCGACGCGGCCCTGGTGGCGGAGAAGCAGCGCGAGCTGAGAGACCTGCTCCGCTACCTCGAAGAGGCGCTCGGCGACCGGCGGTATTTTTTAGGCGATTTCAGCCTGACCGACATCGACCTCTGGCCGCGCTTCGGCCGGCTGGGAGACTACGGCGCGCTGCCGTCGCCCGACCTGCCGCGCCTCGGCGCCTGGGTCGAGCGCATGAAGGCGCGCCCGTCGATCAAGGCGCTCGAAGGGCAGAAGCCGGCGCCTTAGTTATCCAACCTCGTGGAAACTTTCCTCGGCATCGTCATACTCGTATGCGTGGTGATCGTCGTCGTCGGCGTGCTCAGGTTTAGACGGGCGCTGAGGAGGATGAAGGCTTCGGAGAGGGATTTGAGGGATTTGTATAAGTGAAGCGACCATTGAGCTTCGCGTTCAGGCCGGCCGAAGTCGGGATGATTGGGAGCGAACGGCCGCGCGTCTTTTTTCCTTTCCCGGGTGGGGCACTCGACGTAGTGAACGGCGTCCCGACATATTCCAGAATTTTGAGCAAGGTTTCGAGCAGGCGTCGGGCTTTGTTCTTTGTCGTGTCGATAACGAAACACGGGCAACCGCTCGCGACGCCGTAGGTCAGGGCCAGAGATTCTTGCAGATATTGATGCTGGGCCGCTTCATGCGCGGTCGGCACGCGCCGGCCTCCGGGCCGGCTTTTTATTCG
>DASWFA010000486.1:0-4027 GCA_036394475.1 Binatia bacterium | reverse complement strand
GGTCAAGGGTACTCTGGTGTGCGACACCAACGGCAGCGCGGGCGGCGGCAACTCCGAGCTCGTCGATACGCCCACGGTGCCGCTCAGCCTCCAGGGGGAAGCGAATTTCAGCGGCAACGTCGGGCCGCTGCCCGCGGTGTGCCTGACCCAGCCGGATATCGCGTTTCTCATCCGCGGCGCGAGCGGCAGCTGGTTCGCCGCCGGGATCGTGCGCGAGCCCTAGGATCATCGCCGCCTGTACATCACAAGCCCTACGGAGACAGCTTCCCGACGGCGGGGGCTGTCTTTTTCCTTCCTATCAGCGGCGATTTAATCTAGAATCCCTCGCGGCCGGCCGAGAGCGGCCAAATCGCGGCAGTTCGCAGGGAAGGGAGACGACAGTGAAAATAACCTGGCTGGCTTCATTGTTCTTCGGGCTCGCTTTGGCCTCCGGCTGCGCCACGATGGGCGGAGGCGGCGAAAAGGGGAAAGTCTCCATCCTGGTCGACCTCGATCCCGCGAGCGCCGACCGGACCGTGATCGTCGAAAGCATCACCGCCGACCGGCAGGGCCGGCTTTATCTCGCCGACCGGGTGAGCGGCGACGTCCTGCGCGTCGATCCGCGCTATGCCAACCCGGTGCCCGTGGCCCGTATCGAGCCGCGCGAGATCCAAGGGAAAAAGACCAACGCGGACGCCAGCGGGGTCGAGTTCAACCAGCAAGGCGATCTCTTCATCGCCAGCGGCCCTTTTAGCGCGGTGGTGCGCGTCCACGCCGATGAACTGAATCCGCAAAAGCCGGGGCGGGCCCAAATGTTCGCCACCGGCGCCGAAGGCGCCAACGGTATCGCTTTCGACAAGCAGGGGAACCTCTATATATCGGGAGGCCGCACCGGTAAGATCTATCGCGTCGGCCCCGGCGGCGGCTCGGCGCTGCCGTTCGCCGAGATTCCCGGCTTTGTCCGCACGCTCCCCGACGGTAAGACCGAACAGACGATCGTCGCCAACGGCCTCGCGTTCGACTCCAGAGGCGCGCTTTACGCCGCCGACACGGCGCGCGGCGCCGTCTGGCGCATCACGATCGGCGCCGACGGCAAGGCCGCCAAGCCCGAAAAGATAACCGAAAGCCCGCTGCTGGAAGGCGCGGACGGGCTGGCGTTCGACAAGACCGGCAAGCTCTGGGTTACGGCCAACGAGCGGAACGCGCTCGTGACGATCGCAGCCGACGGCAAGGTTCAGGAAGTCACGAAGAACGGCGGCAAGGGTCCGCTCGAATTTCCCTCCGCCATCGTGTTCGTCGGCGACACCGCCTATATCAGCAACAACGACACCCCGCGGCGCGATAATATGGACGCCAACGGTAAAACCGCGCTCGACGGCATCGGCGCATCGATCGCCCGGATCACGCCGTGACCCGAATGCTTCCTGCGACGGACACTCCGGGATAACGGGATGGCGCCGCTGCTCTCGCTCGATAGCGTCAGGAGGGAGTTCAACGTCCGGGGGAAAAAAGTCCTGGCGCTGGAAACCTTGGACCTCGGCATCGAGGAGGGCGAATTCGTCACCGTCGTCGGTCCTTCCGGCTGCGGCAAATCCACGCTTTTGAATCTCGTCGTCGGGCTCCTGCCGCCGAGCGGCGGACGGATCCTGTTCCGCGACCGCGCCATAAATGGCATCAACCCGGAGATCGGCTACGTGACCCAGAAAGACAACCTCCTGCCCTGGCGCACGCTGGTGGAAAACGTCGAGATCGCGCTCGAGATCCGCGGCGCGGAAAAAACCGAGCGCAGACGCCGGGCCGAAAAACTGATCGGCGACGTCGGGCTCACGGGCTTCGAAGCGCATTACCCGCACGAGCTTTCCGGCGGCATGCGCCAGCGCGCCAACATCATCCGGACGCTGATCTACGACCCGGAGCTGATTCTGATGGACGAGCCGTTCGGTCCGCTCGACGCGCAGACCCGCGTCGTGCTCCAGGACCAGCTTTTGAAGCTCTGGCGCGCCTCGCGGAAAACGATTCTCTTCATCACCCACGATCTGGTCGAGGCGATCACGCTGGCCGACCGGGTGATCGTGATGACCTCGCGGCCGGGGCGCGTCAAGCGCATCGCCGCGGTGCCGATACCGCGCCCGCGCGACGTGTACCAGATCCACATGAGCCCGGAGTTCCGCGAAGTATATAACACGCTCTGGCAAGAGCTCAGGCCCGAAGTGAATACGGCGGAAGCATAGGAAGGAGACCGAACATGAATCGACTGATGGCAGGCGTCTGTTCCGCGGCTTTTCTTCTCGCCGGCTGGATGTCCCCGGCCGGGGCGCAGAATCTTAGAAAAATAAAAATGACCATTCCCGTCGTGGCCCACTCCATGGCGCCGGTCTACATCGCCCAGTCGAAGGGCTACTTTAAAGACGAGGGGCTGGAGGTGGACGTCACCTCCACCAACGGCGGCGGACCCGACATCCGGGCGCTCATCGCCGGCGACGTGGATTTCACCTTCACCACCGGCGACAACGTCGTGCTGGCGCAGCAGGAAGGCAAGAAGCTCCTGATGGTCGCGAGCGGGCTCAACAAGCTGTTCATCAACTGGGCCATGAACAAGGACACGGCCAAGGCGAAGGGTGTGACCGAGTCCACACCGCTGGCGGAGAAGCTGAAGGCGCTGAAAGGCCTCACGATCGGCTTTACCAATCCCGGAGCGCTCACGGCCCACCTGGCCGGCTTCGTCACCCGCAAGGCGGGCTACGTGCCGCAGCAGGACGTCAACATGATCGCCGTGGGGTCCGGGCCGACCTGGGTCGCGGCGCTGGAGAACCGCAAAGTCGACGTCGCGCTGACGGCGCCGCCGACGCCCGAGACCGCCGTCAGCCGCGGCTTCGCGATCCCCTTTCTGAGCTACACGCAGTACGCGGAGCTCGGGGCGCCGGAATTTCTCATGGAAAATCTCATCGTGCGCCCCGAAACGGCGGCCAAGGACGCCGAGCTGGTGCGAAAAATGGCCCGCGCCGTGGTCAAGGCGAACAAGTGGGCGCTGCAAAGCGCGCCGGCGGAGGTGGCCGAGGCGCTGAAGCCTTTTCTCGGCCAGACCGATCCCGCGCTCTTGCTCGCGGGCGCCAAGGCGGTGCTGCCGACGCTCTCCGCCGACGGCCGGACGAGCGAGCGCAGCGTGCAGGTGACCCAGGACATTCTCGAGCAGGCCGGGATTCTGAAAAAGCGCATCCCCTACTCCGAGCTGGTCAACAACGAGTTTTTGCCTAAATGATCGGACGCGGACGGCTCTTTCTCTACCGGCTGCTCTTCGGTCTCGCTCTGCTCGCCTTTTGGGAGCTGAGCTCGGGGCGGCTGATCGATCCCTTCTGGGTGTCGAGCCCGTCCGCGGTATTTCAATACCTGTGGGGCGTCTTCGCCGACGGCTCGATCTTCGGCCACCTCGCGATCACGCTCTACGAGACCTTCGCCGGCTTTTTCATCGGCGCGGTCAGCGGCATCGCGCTCGGCTTTTTGCTCGCGCGCAAAGAGGTGCTGGCGCAGGTGCTCGATCCCTACATCGTCGCGTTCAACGGCATCCCGCGGATCGCCCTCGCGCCGCTGTTCATCATCTGGTTCGGCATCGGCCCCAACTCCAAGGTGATCCTGGTCGTGACCGTCGTCTTTTTCCTGACTTTTTTCAACACCTACGCCGGCGTCAAGGGCGTGGACATCGAGCTGAAGAACGTTCTGCGCGTCATGGGCGCGAGCGAGCGGCAGATCCTCTTTAAAGTCACGATCCCGGCGACCGTGCCGTGGATCGCCACCGGGCTAAAGATCAGCGTCCCCTACGCGCTGGTCGCCGCCGTGGTCGGGGAGTTCGTCGCCGCGAGCAAGGGGCTCGGCTATCTCATCAACTATAACACTTCGCTTTTCTCGACCACCGGCGCGCTCGGCGGCATCCTGATCCTCGCTCTCGTCGTCGTCGTCTGCAACGAGGTCATCAGCCGGGCCGAGGCCTATCTGCTCCGCTGGCGGCCGCGCGAAGAAGGAAAAAAGTCGAGCGAGCTTTACTGACGAAGAG
>DASWFA010000485.1:0-7975 GCA_036394475.1 Binatia bacterium | reverse complement strand
TAGCCGCGCGCGGGCACCAGGCTCGACTCCATGCCGCCCGGCGCGCCGATGAACAGGATCTCCGTGTCGGGGAAAGTTTCCCGGTAGGCGTCCGCCAGGGCGAGCGCCGGATAGACGTGCCCGGCCGTGCCGCCGCAGGCCATGGCTATTCTTCTCTGTGTCGCCATTTTATGTGGAGTGTGGCAATTTAACTATTTTCTTTCTTTCAGGTATACTTCCGCGCTCCGTCTGCAAAAGAGAAAATTATTGATGATTGCGCCCAAAAAACAGGCGCTGGACCCCAGATTCGTGCGGCTGGATGCCTCCACGGTTTGCCAGCTGAAATGCCCGTCGTGTCCCACCGCCACCGGGGCGACCGGACAGAAGCTGGGCGTGGGCTCCCTTAAATTCGAAGATTTCAAGAAATTCATCCACCGCAACCCGCAGGTCTCCCATGTCGAGCTCTCCAACTGGGGCGAGGTTTTTCTCAACCCAGACCTCGTCAAAATCCTCGCGTATGCGTACCGGCGCAATGTATGCCTTTACGTCGCCAACGGAGCCAACATGAACCATGTCCGCGGGGACGTTCCGGAGGCTTTGGTTAAATATAAACTGCGCCGGATCACCTGCTCCATCGACGGCGCCGGCCAGGAAACGTATGCCCGGTACCGCATCCAGGGCGATTTTAACCGGGTCGTGGAAAACATCAAGGCGATTAACCGCTGGAAGGCAAAATACCACTCGCCGTACCCGCAGCTCAAATGGCAATTCGTCGCTTTTGGCCACAATGAGCACGAGATCGCCAGGGCGCGGGAAATGGCCGAGGCGCTGGACATGAGTTTTTTTCTTAAATTATCCTGGGGAGATCTTTATGATCTGCCGGATTTTTCCCCGGTGCGAAACAAGGAGCTGGTCGGAAAAGAAACCGGCTTGGGGGTGTCGAGCCGGAAAGAATATTTGGCCAAATACGGCCGGGATTATGTCGAGCATACCTGCTGCTGGGATTTGTGGAACGCGCCGCAGATCAATTATGACGGGCGGATGCTGGGGTGCCCCATCAATTATTGGGGGGACTATGGAAACGTGTTCGACGACGGGCTGGACGCCTGCCTGAACGGCGAAAAGATGGAGTATGCGCGCGACATGCTGATGGGCAAACGCGCGGCCAAAGAGGGCATCCCCTGCACGACGTGCAAAGTATACGACCGGGTTAAAAAAGATCGGTCCTGGATTACCGAAAAGGATGTGGAAAAAGTATACCGGCCCGGGCGAAGGTACATCCTGTTTGAAAATAAGATTTTGGGAGAGAGGGGCGCTATTCGGCTGGTCGCCTTCATCAGCCGGATGAAGGAATCGTTCCGGCAGATTCGCAATACGCTCAAGCGCGGGCGATGGGATATCCGCCTTCGAGCCGACGCTTCGGTTTTATCCGATCAAAGCCATCCGCTCTCGCTCCCGCTGCCTTTGGATGAAGACAAGAAATGGAAGCCCTATTTTCTGTTTCGCGGACCGACGAAAGCGATCCGGGACTTTTCCTGTCATGTGTCTGTTTTGGTCAACGGATGCTCCCCGCATCCGCCGCACGCGCACAAGGAAGAAGAAATTTTAATCATGCTCTCCGGCGAGGCGGATTTGCTTTTGCCGCTTTACCCGGGCGACAACGGGCAGGGGCGCCTGCCCCTGAAGCCCGGCGAATGCGTGTATTATCCGCCGGAATATCCGCACACGTTGCAGGCCGTTGGCTCGGCGCCGGCGAATTATCTGATGCTCAGGTGGTATGCGCCGAACCCGAAACAAGACTCCGACGGCCGTTGTTTCGGGAAATACAACCTATACGATTCGCTCGCCCGGGATGAAGGCAAAGAAGAATTTTCCACCCGCACGCTGTTCGAAGGCCCCTCCCAGTGTTTGACCAGGCTCCAGTGCCACACATCGGTGCTGCCGCGCGGCGCCGGTTACGCCCCCCACGCCGACGCTTACGATGTCGCCATCGTTGTTCTTGAGGGAGAAGTCGAGACGCTGGGAAAACGCCTTGCGTCCCACAGCGTGATTTTCTATCCGGCGGGTCAACGCCACGGAATGTTCAATCCCGGGAACGTCCCGGCCAAATACGTCGTTTTCGAATTTCAAAAATAAGTCGGCTGATAGCATTCGTCCTTGAAGTCGTCGTCTTCAACCATGCCTGCGGTCAAAACGAGCGTTGTTATCTGTGCTTATAACCGCGCCCAAAACGTCGCGGATCTTTTGGAATGTCTTTTGGCGCAAGCGGCGCCAGACCGTCCTTTCGAGATCCTGGTGGTGGATAATAATTCCAAAGACAACACCCAAGAAACGATTGGATCGTATATTCCGAAATTTCAGGGCGGTCTCCGCTATTTTTTTGAGCCTCGGCAGGGGAAATCGTTCGCGCTCAATCTCGGCATCCGGGAATCTCGAGGCGAAATCCTGGCTTTCACCGACGACGATTGCCTGGTCCCCGGCGATTATATCCGCCGGGTCCATGAAGTCTTCCAGGAATACGGCGACATCGATTTCATGGGCGGCAGGATTTTGCCGCACTGGGGAGAAGCGAAATGCCCGTCGTGGCTGGCGGAGGTGCTCTTCGATGATGCGGAATACGAGATCGGCCACGAGCGTTACTGGCGAAGGATGTTTTTCCGGGGGCCGCTGGCGATCCTGGACTACGGCGAAGAGCCGGCTCGGCTCGACAGCAGCCAGAAGGCGTATCCCTCGTTTCTTTTTTACGGGCCGAATATGGCGATTAAAAAGAGCGCGCTCGATAAGATCGGCGGTTTTGCCGCGGACAGGGCCGTTACCCAGGATACGGAAATGTGCCTGCGTTTGGTGAGATCGGGGATGAAGGGTTTGTATGCCCCGAAGGTAAAAGTCTATCACCGGGTTCAAGCCGACAAGTTGACTCCGGAATTCTATCGCCGATGGTATTTCCAGAGGGGCAAATTTATCGAGCCCAACGGCTTGACGGGGAGGAGATTTTATCATCCCCTGGTAATTCAAAGCGAATTGGTCCTGAAGACCTGCCTGTTTTTTGTCAAATCGCTGGCCGCGCGGTCGGCCCAGGACAGAATATATTACCGCTGCCGGGCGCTTTTTAACCTGGCGCAAATGGCGCAAATCGCAAAAAAGAAACTGGTTTAAGAGAAGACGCCGCTCAGTTATTATATCCGCGTCGCTATGGCATCCCAACAGGCAACCCACGTAACCGTCATCGTGCTCGGCGATCTCGGCCGAAGCCCGCGCATGCAGTACCACGCGCTTTCGCTGGCCGACAGCGGGGCGCGGGTGGACCTGATCGGCTACGCCGGCAGCGCCCTTCCCAAAGCCCTCCGCGAGCACCCGGGGATTCGCTGTCATCTCATGACGCCCGCGCCCGTTCCCTTCCTCGATCGTTTCAAGGAGCGTCTCTTTCCCGCCGTCTCGCTGGCGCGAATCGCCATTCAGGGACTCAAGCTGCTCGGCCTTTTGCTGTTTGTCGTGCGCAAACCGCAAGTCGTTCTGATGCAAAATCCGCCGGCGGTCCCGGCGCTCGCGGTCGCGCTGACGGCCGCCCGATTGCGCTCCGCGCGGCTCGTCATCGACTGGCATAATTTCGGATACACCGTGCTGGCATTGAAGTTGGGACGGTCGAGCCGCCTGGTTCGCGCGATGCGCTGGTACGAGCGCGTTCTCGGCCGCCGGGCGGACGGCCACCTTTGCGTTTCGCGCGCGATGCAGGCGGAATTGCAAAACCATTGGAGATTTTCCCGGGTGGCCGTGCTGCACGATCGGCCGGCCGGGGCGTTCGCTCCGGCGCGCCCGGCGGAGCGGGCCGAGCTGCGCCGCCGCCTCGCCGGGCTCGTACCCATCGAAGCCGCCGAATACCGCCTCGACGCGCCTTGCCGCCCGGCGCTTCTCGTGAGCTCGACGAGCTGGACGCCGGACGAAAACTTCGATCTCCTCCTCGACGCGCTGGCGCGCTGCGATCGCGCCGTGCGCGAGCGCGCGCGCGGTGAAAAATCCCCGCGCTTTCCGCGCCTGCTGGTGTTGTTGAGCGGCGAGGGGCCGCTGCGCCGCGCCTACGAGGAGCGCATCGCGCGCCTGGACCTGGAAAGAGTCCTGATCCGGACCCTCTGGCTTTCCCCCGAGGACTATCCGCTGCTGCTCCGGGCCGCCGACCTGGGCCTCTGCCTGCACGGCTCTTCCTCCGGCCTCGACCTGCCGATGAAGGTGGCCGACATGCTGGGCTCGGGTCTGCCGGTCTGCGCGCTCGAGTACCCCTGCCTCGCCGAGGTGCTCCGGGACGGCGAGAACGGCCGGCTTTTTTCCAGCAGCGAGCAGCTGGCGGGAGAGCTTCTCGATTTGTTCGAAGATTTTCCCAACCGGACTCCAGTGCTCGACCGGCTGAGGGAAAACATCCTGGCCTCGGCGGGGCCGCGCTGGGCGGACGAATGGAGAGATCGGGCTTTCTCTGCTATCGTCGAAGGCTCGACCGCCCATGAATAACGATTTTCTTCGCATCGCCTTCATCCATCCCGATCTCGGCATCGGCGGCGCCGAGCGCCTGGTCGTGGACGCGGCGCTTTACCTGCAGCGGGCCGGGCACAAAGTGACGGTTTTCGCCGGCCATCACGATAAAAATTACTGCTTCGAGGAGACCCGCGACGGCACGCTCGACGTGCGCTCCTACAGGTCGCTTTTTCCCACCCACATCGCCCAGCGGCTGCGCGCTTGCTGCGCTCTCATTCGCACGTCGTATCTCGCCCTGATCCTGGGCCTGCGGGGCGGCTACGACATTATTTTCTGCGATCTTATCCCCCACGTCATACCGATCCTCAGGTTTTTGACCGGCGCCAGGGTCGTTTACTATTGCCATTATCCCGATAGTTATCCCGCCCAGTCGATCTATCGAGACAATTTTTTTTACCGGCTCTATCGCGGGCCGATCGACCGGCTCGAACAGGCCGGCATCGCGGCGGCGGCCCGCGTTCTCACCAACAGCCGGTTTACGGCGGCGCGCTGCCGCAAGGCCTATCCGCGCCTCAAATCGGTGCCGGTCGAGGTGGTCTATCCCGGGGTCGACCCCGCGCTCTACCGGGCGCCCGCCGGCCGGCAAGACGACGCCGGAGACGTGACGCTTTTGTCGATCAACCGTTTTGTCCGCTTCAAGAACATCGGCCTGGCGATCGAGGCGCTGGCGCTGCTCGGGGACTCCCTTCCGGCGGCGACGTTCCGGCGGGTCCGCCTGGTTCTGCTGGGCGCCTACGACGTGCGGCTCCGCGAGAGCCGGGAGCTCCTCGGCGAGCTCGAGGCGGCGGTAAAAAAATTCCACCTGCAGGGCCACGTCGACTTCAAGCTCTCCTGCCCGGAGAGCGAGCGTCTGGCGCTCCTTTCCGGGTGCCGCGGGTTCATCTACACGCCGGACGAGGAACACTTTGGATTCGGGCCGGTCGAGGCGATGGCGGCCGGCCGGCCGGTGGTCGCGGTTGCAAGCGGCGGTCCGATGGAAACGGTTATCGACGGCGTCACCGGGCTGCTCTGCCCGCCGACCCCCCGGGCGTTCGCGGCGGCGATGGAAAAATTGATTCTGGACCCCGAAGCGGCCGACCGCATGGGCCGGGCGGGCCGGCGCCGTATGAGCGAGGAATTTTCCCTCGAATCGTTCGGCCGCCGGCTGGAAGCCGTTTTGCGGGACGTGGCCCGCGGCGCCTTGAAAGAGCGCCGGGAGCGGACGGCGCTCAGTCCATAGATGACCAGACCCGCAAATCGCCCATGCGCCGAAATCTCCCGACAAGACCGATGCCAAGACCTATACGATGATCGCCCAAGTGAGAAAATGCCTGGCGTTTTTATCCCCGCGGCTGCGCTGGCGCTGGGCGGCGCTGATTCCCGTGGCGATCGTGGCGGCGCTGATGGAGACGCTCGGCGCGGCGGCGGTGTTTTTTCTCATCAAGGTCGTCAGCGATCCGGCGAGCGTCTACGAAACCCCGGTGCTGTCTTTCGTCTTCGCGCGGCTGCCCTGGCGCGGCGACCGGGCGGTGGTCCAGGTCCTCACGGTCCTGGTGGGGCTTTTCTACCTGTTTAAAAACGGACTGCTGGCGGTTTTTTCCTATGCCCAGAGGAAAGTGGTCAGCGAGTCGCAGATAACGCTCGCCCGCCGCATGCTGGAAGGGTATCTCGCGCTGCCCTATGCGCTCTACCTGCAGCGCAACTCGGCGGAGATGGTCCGCAACCTGACGGACTCGGTCCATCGGGTCTTCGAGCGGGTCATGATGTCGGCGATGATCATGGTGACCGAGGTGCTGATCGTCGTCGGCATCGTCGCCGTTTTGATGGCGACGGCGCCGTGGCCGACGCTTATCGCCGTGGCGGTCCTGTTCAGCCTGCTGGGCCTTTTGCTCAAGTTGACGCGGAATCTGCTGACCCGCTGGGGGCGCCTGGAGCACAACCTCAAGCGGGAATCGCTCCAAAGCCTGCAGCAGACGCTCGGCGGCCTGAAGGAGATCCGCGTGCTCGGGCGCGAAAGTTTCTTCTACGAGCGTTTTTGCGGCCTGCAGGAAGCGCTGGCGGGCGTCGTCTGCCTCTATGAAACCTTCCTGGGCCTGCCCCGCCTCCTGATCGAAACCATCTTCGTCTTCGGCATGTTGCTGGTGCTCCTGCTGATCACCGCGCGCGGCGGCGCGACCCAGGACGTCGTCCCGGTGCTCGGGCTGTGCGCCTACGGCGGCTTCCGCGTCGTGCCGTCGATCAACCGCATGCTGATGGCGCTGAACAGCATTCGCTTCGGCGGGGCGGCCGTCGATCATCTCCACGACGACTTAAAGCTCTTCGAGCGCCTTGGGCTCCGGGGACCGTCCGCGGCGGAAGCCGAGGCGCTGCCGTTCACGGACGCGATCGTGCTCGACCGGGTGCGCTATCGGTACGAGGGCGGCAAGGGGCCGGCGCTCGAGGACTTGAGCTTCGCCGTACGGCGCGGCGAGTCGGTGGGGATCGTCGGGGCCACGGGCGCGGGCAAGAGCACGCTCATCAACATCATCCTCGCGCTGCTCCGGCCCGAGTCGGGCCGCGTGACCGTGGACGGCGTGGACATCTTTGCCGAGCCGCGCCGCTGGCAGCACAAAATCGGCTACGTGCCGCAGGAGATTTATCTCATCGACGACACGCTCAGGCGCAATATCGCGCTCGGGCGGAAGGACGAGGAGATCGACGAGGAAAAGTTGCGGGCGGCGGTCCGCATGGCCCAGCTCGAGGACTTCGTGGCCGCGCTGCCGCTCGGCTTCGATACGATGGTGGGCGAGCGCGGCGTCCGCCTCTCCGGCGGCGAGCGCCAGCGCGTGGCGATCGCGCGCGCGCTTTATCACGGACCGGAGCTGCTCATTTTCGACGAGGCGACCTCCGCGCTGGACTACCAGACCGAGCGCGAGCTTTCCCGCGCCATCGAAACCCTCCAGGGCGACAAGACCCTGATTCTGATCGCGCACCGGATGAGCACGGTCCGCAAGTGCGCCCGGCTGCTGTTCCTCCAGAACGGCCGCATCGAGGGAGAGGGGACCTTCGATCAGCTGCTTGAAACCAACCGCGAGTTCCGCGGCATGGTATCGAGGTACGAGGCCGATGAGGTCGCGGTCGCGGGCGGTCCGGCCAACCGGCTCTAATAAGCTGCTGGCTAACGGCCGTCTATCGGCAATCAGCTCCCGGCTTTTTTCGGTTCCGAGCCGACGGCCGACGGCTGAAAGCCGACGGTCATGCGGGGCGATTTGGCGCGCCGGGGCGGGTCCTGGAAAATGCAAGAGCTCCCGGCCGAAATTGTTTTTTCCGCCGCGCACTTTTGCCTTGACTTGGCCCGTCTTGTTCCCTACTCTTTTTCCTCAAGCTTGATTTTCTGGATTCTAAGGTCGGATTGCGAGAGTGGCGGAACTGGTAGACGCACTAGACTTAGGATCTAGCGGGCAACCGTGGGGGTTCGACTCCCCCCTCTCGCACCAACCGACAGGAGTGAAAT
>DASWFA010000484.1:0-1878 GCA_036394475.1 Binatia bacterium | reverse complement strand
GGGGCGCGGATGCGCCCGACGTCGTCCAGCGTCGTCGAGAGGTCGGCGTAGCGGTCGGCGATCGCCGAGCCGAGGAAATGGTCGGCGTCCACCTGGAACCCGAGCACGTCCATGACGCCGCGCCGCAGCCCCTCGCGCGCGCTCTCCAGGTGGTCTTCCTGGTAAATCGCGCAGAGCGTTTTCCGGAGATCGACGATGCTGACGAAGTTGACCAGCAGGCCGAGGCGGTCGTCCTCGACCGCGGCGCGGAGCAGCGCCCGGCACGCGAGGCTGCTCGCGACCGCGCCGACGGCCTTCGGCCGGTGGCGCCGGTGGAGATAATCGACGGCGGAGAGGATGTCGTCCTTGAGCTTGGTCAGGGTCGTCGTCTGGATCTCGCCGTCGCTCTCGCCGATGTGGTCCGCGTAGTCGAAGCGGAGCGTATGGAAGCCGTTCTTGGCCAGATAAAAGGCCGCCGCCAGGACGTCCGTCTTGGTCTCGCCGTATCCCGGCAAAACGATCACCCAGGGATGGTCGCGCCCCGCGGTTGGGGCGAAATCGTGAAAGCCGACGATGCGCTGGCCGCGCCGGTTTTCGTACGTGACCAGCTCGCTCGCGATCGGCGCCCGCTCGGACGGACCGGGCGGGGCCACGTGCGGCAGGCCGGGAAGAAACGGGATGCGGAAACTTCTGCCCATGATCGTCGTTCTCGAACGCGGCGCTAGCCGATTTTTTTCCGGCGCGCGGCGCCGACGTTCGAGTTCCTCATGAGCCAGGCGTCGAGCAGCGTTTTTTTGAAGCGCCACTGGCTGCCCACCCGGAACGCCAGGATCTTTTTCTTAGTCACCAAACGATAGACCGTGAACTTGTCCACGCCCAGATAGCGCGCCACCTGCACGGTGGTTAAAAGTTTTTCTTGCATTGGACGCTCTCCTATGGCAATATTTGGCAACTTTTGGCCCCTGTATACAGCCGTTAACTCTATTAGTCAAGCATGGATTTTCCTATGAAGCCGAAATCGGTTCGCACGATCTTGTTGTTGTTCGTGATCATCTTCGCGCCGGCCGGCGCCTGGGCGGGCGGGTATTATATCCCCCACCAGACCGCGCGGGGCGTGGGGCTTTCCAACGCGCTGACGGCGGGCGTGGACGATCCTTCGGCCGTCTACTACAACCCGGCCGCGCTGGGCGAGGTGGAGGGCAACCAGCTCCTGCTCAGCGGCAGCTACATCAACGTCGTCAGCAGCGTGGAGAACGGCGGCGACCGCGCCGTCAACTCGGGGCGGCACAACCTGACCGGGAGCCTGTTCGGCAACTAACACGTGCCCGGCACCGACTTGAACCTGGGGCTCGGGATCTACAGCCCGTTCGGCCTCGCGACTTCCTATAGCGCAGACTTCACGCGCTTCGCGGCGCACGACTCCCAGCTCAAGACCTATTACCTGACGCCGGCCCTGTCCTGGGACCCGTCGCCCTATTTTTCCTTGGGCGGCGGGGCGAGCTATATCCACGCCTCCGCCCTGCTCTCCCGGTCGCTGTGCTTCGATCCGATTTTCGGCTGCACCGGCCCGACGTTCTTCCCGCGCGAGGAAAAGATCCGGCTCAAAGACACCGACAACACCTACGGCTTCAACGTCGGCGCGCTCTTAAAGCCGATCGAAAAAATCAAGATCGGCTTCAGCTATCGCGGCCAGGCCGATCTGCATTTCGACAACGCGCGCGCCAGGCTCAAGGGCGACTTCGGCCCCTTGAACACCAGGGCGGACGTCCGGCCGATTCCGCTGCCGTGGATCTTGAACGTCGGCCTGTTTTATCAGATCACCCCGGCGTCGGGCGCCGAGCTGGTCTACGAGCGCCAGGGCTGGAGCAAGTTCAAAGACATCACGGTAAAATTCCCCAA
>DASWFA010000483.1:0-2195 GCA_036394475.1 Binatia bacterium | reverse complement strand
ACGGCCCGACCGCCGTTCTTTTCGGCTCCGGGTCCTCGACGATGTCGAGCCTCGCCCCCAGGTATTGGTTCAGCTTGTTCACGCCCTGCTCGCAGCCTTCGTCGGCCGCGTTCCACGGGACGTTCAGGTAACATTTGCCGGCTTCATCGATCTGGCGCACGAAGAGAAACAACAGCATCTGCCGCGGCCACCCCTGGTCCCAGTAGTACTTCAGCGTCTTCATTTCCACGGGCGTGGTGATGCCGCTCATGAACTCCTTGGTGTCGAGGACGCCCACGTCGTAGCTCGGGTTGATCGTCAGGTTCAGATTCGGGTTGACGATATACGTGCTCGGCGCGTCGCCGCCGAACGGCACGGTCACGTTGCCGGTGCCGGCCTGCACGCTCTGCGAGCCGCGCAGCAGGGTGAGGCCGGTGAAGTACATCGGATGGCGGTAGGACGCGCGAACGACGTTGAGCAGCAGCGTCTGGTTGTTCGTGTCCTCGACGACCTTGTTGTAGCCGACGGCGCGGCTCGTGATCATCGTGGACGCCACGCAGCCGCTCAGGCAAAAGAGGAGCGGAAAAACGGGTAAGAGCCGAAGTCGCATCTTGGCCTCCCTTCGCGATTCGCAACGCGGAACGATCTTTTAAAATGCTACTGGATGCGGCAAGGCGAGTAAACGGGGCACATCGAATAGGGGATCAAGGCTTCCGATGCTCCTGGAGAATCCCCTCGACCGTCCCGGCCACGTCGTCGACGTCCTCTTCGCTCATGGCGGGGAAGAGCGGCAGGGAGAGAATGCGCCCGGACGCCCGGCCGGCGTTGGGAAAATCCGCGGCGCGATAGCCGAAAGCCTTTTGATAATAAGGCTGCAGGTGGAGCGCCGGAAAATGGACGCCGGCGCCGATGTTCCGTTGTTTGAGGATGTCCAGGAATTCGCCCCGGTCGATGTCGAGCTTTTCCAGCTCCAGCTCGACGACGAAGAGATGCCAGGCGTGCCTGACCGGGTAGGCGACCGGCGCGAGCGGCCTGACGCCTTCGATTTGCGAGAATTTTTCTCTATAGCGCTCCGCCAGCAGCGTCCGGCGCTCGATGAAGCCGTCGAGCCGGGCCGCCTGGTGAATGCCGATGGCGGCCTGGATATCCATCATCGTGTACTTGAAGCCGGGCGCCTCGACGGCGTAGAGCGGGGACTTCCCGCCCGCCTGCCGCTCCCACGCACTGGTCCGGATGCCGTGAAACCGAAGGAGCCGCATCCGGTCGGCCCACTCGGCGTCGCGCGTCGCCACCAGCCCGCCCTCGCCGGTCGTGATCGATTTGATCGGGTGAAAGCTGAACATCGTGGCGTCGCCGACCGCGCCGATCTTTGTGCCCCTGTAGGCCGCGCCGAGCGCGTGCGCGGCGTCCTCGATGACGAGCAGATGGCGCCGCCGCGCGATGTCCAGGATCTCGTTCATGGCGCAGGGCTGGCCGGCGAAATGGACCGGCAGGATCGCCCGGGTCTTTTCCGTGACGCGGCGCTCGACCGCGCCGGCGTCCAGGTTGAGCGTCCCGGCCTCGCAATCGACCAGCACCGGCCGCGCGCCGGTGAGAACGATCGCGTTCGCCGTGGCGGCGAACGTCATGGATGTGGTGACGACCTCGTCGCCCGCGCCGATCCCGGCACCGAGCAGAGCCAGATGGAGGGCGGCGGTGCCGGACGAAACCGCAATAGCTTCGGGTACTTGCAGATAATCTCGAAGGCGCTGCTCGAACCAGGCGACTTTCGGGCCGGTGGTGATCCAGCCCGAGCGCAGCGTGTCGACGACCTCCTGGATCTCCTCCTCGCCGAGCGACGGCCGCGAAAGCGGGAGAAAGTCTTTTCGAATGGCGCGCATGTTTATCCGAGTTTCGAGTTTCTGGTTTCAGATTTCAAGCAAGCGCCATGGAATGAATCGTCCTCGCCGACTTCAGATTATCCGAAACTAGAAACTTGGAACCTGAAACCCGAAACTAATTTACTCCCCCTGGCACGCGACCCACCCGCTGCGGCCCGGAACGCTGCCCCGCTTTACCGGCAGGCGCGCGACCGATGCCCGCTCCGGGAGCAATTCCGCCGCGACGTCCTTGAGCAGGACCGTCGCCACCTTGCGGCGGCGGATTTCCCTGAGAAAGTCCTCGAACAGGGCGAGATACGGCCGCCCTTCGACCTCGGCGTGGACCGTGTGGACGTT
>DASWFA010000482.1:0-1865 GCA_036394475.1 Binatia bacterium | reverse complement strand
CCGCCGCGCCCCGCAGCCGGCCCCCGCCCTCGATCGTCATCCCGTCTTCCCGCTCCTCGACCCGGACCCCCAGCGCCCGCAGCTGCTCGGTCATGACGGCGATCCGGTCCGACTCTTTATACCTCAACTCCCCGGCGCCGGAAATGGTCGTTTTTCCCCGGGCCAGGGCCGCGGCCACGGCCAGGATCGGATACTCGTCGATCGTCCGCGCCACCATCTCCGGGCCGATCTCGACGCCCTTCAGCTTCGCGCCCCTGATCTTGATATCCGCCACCGGCTCTCCGGCGGCCGCTCTCCGGTTTATGAATTCGATCGCGGCGCCCATCCGCCCGAGAATATCGATCACGCCGCTCCGCGTCGGGTTGCAGCCGACCTCCCGGATCACCAGCTCCGAGCCGGGAATCGCCGCGGCCGCGGCCATGAAGAAGGCGGCGGACGAAAGATCGCCGGGGACGCGCACGTCGGTCGCGTTGAGCCCGCGGCCGCCCTCGACGGAAATCGTCCGGCCTCCCTGAACGTCAAGCCGGGCGCCGAAAGCGCGCGCCATGATCTCCGTGTGGTCGCGCGACTGCTGCGGCTCCTCGACCACCGTCACGCCCTCGGCCTGAAGCCCGGCGAGCAGGATCGCGGATTTTACCTGGGCGCTGGCGATCGGCATGGCGTAGCGAACGGCCGTGAGCGCGCCGCCGCGAATTTCGAGCGGCGCGCACCCCTGGCCGCCGCGGCTTTCGATCCGCGCGCCCATCCGACCGAGCGGCTCGATGACTCTCTGCATCGGGCGGCGGCGCAGCGAAGCGTCGCCGTCCAGCGTCGCGGCGAACGGCCGGCCCGCCAGCACGCCGGAGAGGAGCCGCATCGTCGTGCCCGAGTTGCCGCAGTCGATGGCGCTCGCGGGCGCGGCGAGCCCTTCCCAGCCCCGGCCTTCGACGGTAAGCACGCCGCCGGCTTCGGAAATCTTCACGCCCAAATGCTTGAACGCCCCGACCGTGCTGCGATTGTCTTCGCCGCCGGAAAGATTGTAGATCCGGCTCGCGCCGCGCGCGACGGCGGCGAAGATCACGGCGCGGTGGCCGATCGACTTGTCGCCGGGGACGGTCATCTCGCCGCCGAGCGGACGCCGCGCCGCCTCGATCCGCCGGGCGGAGCGCTCTGTCTGCGCGCTTAAGATATCCGCCTCCTCGCCTCGTTCGCCAGGGCGAACTCCTGTTCCAGCGCCGCTCCCTCGCCCTTATCGATCATCTTTTTGAGCCTTTCGAGCCCCCGGATGTAATCCGCCAGCCCCTTGCTCACCGCCCGCCGGTTGGAGAGGCAGATGTCGCGCCAGAGCTCGGGCCGGCTCGAAGCGATGCGGGTAAAGTCCTTAAAGCCGCCGCCACAATATTCGATCACATCCGTCGTGTCCACCTTGGCGCGGCTCATGAGATTCACCAGCGCGTAGACCAGCACGTGGGGCAGATGGCTCACGAGCCCGAGGATCTTGTCGTGGACCTCGGGGTCCATCACCTCCACTTTGGCGCCGGCCTTGCTCCAGAGCGTGGAGATCTTTTTGAGCGCCGCCGGATCGGTTTTTCCGGTCGGCGTCAGGATGCAGCGCGAGCCGACGAAGAGATTGGCCCGGCCCGCCTCCGCGCCCCACTGCTCGCCGCCGGCGATCGGGTGCGCGCCGACGAAGGGAATCCGCCGCGGCAGGAGCTTTTCCATGTCGCGGACGATCTCGCCCTTGACGCTGCCCACGTCGCTCACGACGCAGCCGGGCTCCAGCGCGGGCAGAAATTCTTTTGTGAGCGGCGCGATCGAGCCGACCGGCGTGCCCAGAAGCAGGAAATCGGTCCCGGCGGGAATTTCCTCCGGCCGGAGAAAATATC
>DASWFA010000481.1:0-9763 GCA_036394475.1 Binatia bacterium | reverse complement strand
GCGGCTTTACCTCCGCAGAATGCGCGTCATCGGCGCCGCCGGCACCAACCGCCGCGACGTCGACCGCGCGCTCGCGGCGGCCGGCGTCGGAAAGATCCGCGCCATCGTCGACCGCACCATGCCGCTTCGCGAAGCCGCCGCCGCGCACCGCATCATGGAAGAGCAGCAGATTCTGGGAAAGATCATCCTGGAGCCTATCGGAGAATAGAGTTAATATCGTGAGGACACCTCTTTCGGGGGGAAAACATGGCGCAAATCGTCTCGATCATGGGGATTACGCATAACCCGTTCATGCCGCGGCTTTTCAAGCAGGCGAGCCGACCCCTCGGCTGCGATAAAATATTGGAGCGCATCGCCATGATGCGCGAAAAGCTCGCGGCGGCGAAGCCCGACGTCATCGTCACGATCGGCAACGACCACCTGCACCAGTTTTTCATGGACAACATGCCGGCCTTCATGATCGGCAAGATGGACGCCTACGCCGGAACTTTCTACGACGAGATGCGCGAGTTCGGCCTGCCCGAGCATCGCATCCCGGGCGACCGGGAGATGTCCGACGCGCTCATGGAGGGCGCGTTCGACAAGGGCGTCGACTTCGCCTATTCGAACGAGCTGACGATCGACCATTCGATCATCGTCCCGCTCACCTTCGTGCGTCCCGAGATGGACCTCCCGATCGTGCCGATCCTCACCAACTGCATCGCGCCGCCGCTGCCGCGGCCGAAGAGGTTTTACCAGGTGGGTCAGGCGATCCGCGCCGTCATCGACGGCCTCTCGACGAATAAGCGCGTCGCGGTCCTGGTGAGCGGCCACCTGTCGCTCGAAGTCGGCGGGCCGAAGCAGTTCGAGCGCAAGCTCACCGACCCGAACTTCGACGCCTCCGCCGTCGGCTGGATCGCCCAGGGCGACGTCAACGGCGCGGTCAACCACTGCTCGTTCGACCAGCTGAAGCAGTCCGGCAACATGACGCACGGCTTTTTGAACTTCATCATGATGATGGGCGTCGCCAACGCCAACAAGCCGGCTTACGCCGAAGGGCTCGACGCCGGCTTCCCGGCGATTCCGTTTTTCAGGTGGGACAATGCATAAATTCATCTACCTATGTTTTCTTTTGGCTCCGGCTTACGCCTTCGCCCAGCAGCACCCCTCGCCTTACGCCGGCGATCAGTCGCGCGCGATCAAGGCGCTGTCCGACGACGAGATCCGAGGCTATCTCACCGGGCAGGGAATGACTCTCGCCAAGGCCGGCGAGCTGAACCACTATCCCGGCCCGCTGCACGTGCTGGAGCTTTCCCAGCCGCTGCGGCTGTCGGAGGCGCAGAAGCTGGAGACGGAGAAGCTTCGCGCGGCGATGCTGAGCGAGACCACCAGCATCGGCAAGCGCATCGTCGCCAAAGAAAGAGAGCTGGACGCGCTTTTCGCGAGCGGAAAAATCGACGAGGCGAAGCTCCAAGATTCAGTGGGGGAGATCGGCCGGCTGCAGGGCGAGCTGCGCGCGGCGCACCTGCGGACGCATCTGGAGCAGAAGCGCATCCTCACGCCGGCGCAGGTGGCGCGATACGACGAACTCCGAGGATACGACCGGCCCGAGGCGTCCATGCAACATGATGGGCGACAGCATCATTAAGAGGAGCCGTTATGAGCAAATACGTCATGAACAAATTCATCCATCACGTCAACATGAACGAGGCGGCGGAGAAAGAGTATAAGAATAATCCCGCCGCCTACGTCGAAAAGTGGGAGCAGGGCGAGAAGCTGAAGCTATCGGACGACGAGCGCGAGGCGCTCGCGAAGCGCGACTACGGCGGGCTCTACGCCCTCGGCGCGCACCCCTTCACGCTCTGGAGCTTTACCGAGGCGGTCTGGGCGCACGAAATGCCGCGCGAAGAGCTGGTCAAGGATTACAAAGAAAAAGCGGCGAAGGCGGGATATCCCGACTTCAAGACATAATTTTGAGTTCTACTCTCCACAATTCAACGCATTCATAATTCAAAATTACGAATCTCACGGCTTCTTTCGAGCCGCCGGGTAAAAATATTCGTACGTCCCCTCTTCGATCTTCTTGAACACCTGCACGATCGTCTTCCACGGATCTTTCGCATATTCCTCGTAGCGCCCCGGCGCGCTGACGCCCGGCATGTGCGGCACCCAGTCCTCCGCCAGCAATTCTTTCGGGTCGCCGTAGCGGGACGCGAGCGCCCGCGCCTCGGGGCTGTCGAGCGAGGTCATGCGCCCCTTGTCGATGACCGTGACCCAGGTGTTCTTCGTCCCGCGCACGCGCAGGCGGTAGGTCGAGAAATAGTTATGGACATGGTACCAATGGTCGTTCGGCAGGTTGTTCTTGGTCGTGAACTCGACCCATTCCTTGGCCCATTCGGGCGAGTCGGGGCTGTGGTGCACCCGGATGCCGTGGCCGTAGTGCAGCACGCCGCTGCGGTTCCGCTCGGTCACGTTGTCGCCGCGCAGGTTCTCGTCCGGCCGCTTGTAATACTTGGGGTTCGTCCCGAGCGCGACTTCGTAGAGCTGCCAGTAGCCGGGCCGGTCGTGATAGGGATAGGTGACCTCGTTGATTTTGGGATATTTCAAAAACTCGCGCCACACCTCGCCGTAGAGGCCGCCGCCTTTGACCTCGCTGACATAACCGTCTTTTAAATAAACCTCCACGCGCGGGTAATGGCCGGCGTGATTGGCGGTGCCGGCGATGACGCCGCTCGGCCTCGGCGTGGGCGAGCGCGGGTTCCATTTTTTCTGGAACGCCGGATACTCGACGACCGAGTACGGAAAGCGGCCGGTCGCCTGGTTGGGGAACATGTAGAGGTGCCCCTGCTGGTAGACGCCGCGCGCCCAGCGCGCCGCCATGTCCTCGGTCAGATCGGACGCGAGGTTCGTTCCCTCGGGATCGGTGATTTGCAGGCGGTCGGCCCAGGCGATCGGCTCGATCGTCCGCTCTTCCACGAGCCGCCAGACGTCGCCCGGAAAGGCGGAGATCTTGCTCATCATCGTCCAGCGGTTGTCGAAGACGTTGACGCCCAGAAACTTGTCCTCGTGCGGCCGCATAAACCTTCTGAGCGTCGTGGTACCGCCGGTGCCCCAGAAGACGCCCTTGACCGCCGGATTTTTCTCCAGATATTCCTTGATGCCTTTGGCGACGTTCTCCCGCTCGAGCTTTTTCTGAACCTCCCTGAGCTTCTCCGGCACTTGGGCGCGGGCGGGATAGAGCGCGTCGTAGAGATCGGGGCGGCGCTCCTTGAGCCATTTTTTCGGAACTTCCGGGTCGGGAAACATCTCCTCGATCCAGCGCCGCGTCTCCATGTAGCCCTGCTCCGCGGTGGACTGCTGGCGCGCCTTGCGGAGCTCCAGGGCGTCGGCGCGGCTCACGCCGGCCAGCTCGTAGCTCGCCAGCGCCTGGACCTTGACGCCGCGCTCTTCGGCGGCGCGCTTGATCGCCTCGACGACCATGTCGTCCGACGACGCCTCGGTGACGAGCGCCACCGTCTCGCCGGACTTGAGGCTCCCCAGCCCTTCGCCCTGGAGGCCGCTCGTCTGGCGCGCCACCGCGCGGGCGAACGGCATGATCTCGTCGACCGACTTCGGCGTCTTCAAGTAGGAAGGAAAACGGGGCTGGCTGTATTTGGCGCTCTCCGCGCTCCAGACGGCGTAGCCCGATGCGAAAATTGCCGCCGCTACAGATAAGACGAACCATCGTTTCATGGCCTTGCCCTCTTCCTAACGCCTGACGCCTGTTCTTCTACACGAATTTTCCGTCCCGCATGTGGTAGACCTTCCTGAACTGCTCGACCGCCTTGGGGTCGTGGCTCGCCATGATCACCGTCTTGCCGTGGCGCTCGGCCAGCGACACGAAGAGCGCGGCGATCGCCGCCGTATTCTCGCTGTCTAAATTTCCCGTCGGCTCGTCGGCGAGGATCATCGACGGGTCGTTGGCGAGCGCCAGCGCCACGGCGACGCGCTGCTGCTCGCCGCCGGAGAGCTCTTCGGGGCGCTTGTGCATTTTCTCCGCCAGGCCGACCATGCCGAGGAGTCCCCGGCAGCGCCCGGACCTTTCATCCGCCGCGACGCCGGCGATCAGCATCGGCAGCTCGAGGTTCTCGAAGGCGGTGAGGGTCGGGATCAAATTGAAGAACTGAAAGACAAAACCGACCCGGAGCAGGCGGTAGCGCTCCAGATCGCGCTCGGCGAGCGCGCCGAGCGTCTGGTCGCCCACGAGGATTTTGCCGCCCGACGGATGATCGACGCCGCCCAAGAGATTTAAAAGCGTCGTCTTGCCGCAGCCCGACGGCCCCATCAGGGCGATCGCCTGCCCCGCTTCGATCTCCCAATCGATGCCCTTGAGCGCCTTCACCTCCTCGGCGGAGGTGCGGTAGCTCTTGGTCAGGCCCGCAACCGCGACCTTGACGCCCCGGTTGTTAAAAAATCCGTTGTCTCCCATCAAGACCTCCAAAAATCCGGCGTGCTGGAGCTACTCCAGCATTCTCTCCCGCGCCGAGCGGCGGAAGACCCAGAGGCTGAACAAAAGCGCGATGCCGCCGATCACGGCGCAGAGAGCGAGCCCGATCCAGACCGTCAGTCCGGAGACGACGAGCCGCGTCGGCAGCAGATGGACGACCGATTTGAGCTCGCGCAGATTCCAGATCAGATTGGTCAGGCCGAAGCCGGCCGCGGCGGCGATCAGCATGCCGATGGCGAGGCCGGCGGCCGCCGGCGCGAGCAGCGTCGCGGCGAAAAATTTAAACAGCTGCGCCGGCGAGGCGCCGCGCACTCTCAGGAGCCCGAGGGTCCTCCGGTCTTCGAGATAGTTGGTGAGAGCGATCGCCGCGATCGCGATCAACGCGAGCAGCATGCCGCCGGCGAGATAGATGCGCATGTTTTCGAGGGCGAGATAGATAAACATGTCCCCGCCGACCTTCTTGAGCTCGCGCTCGAGATCGCGCACTTCCAGCGGCCTCGCCCGGAGCGCCGCCGTCAGGCTTTGGACGGCGCCCGCCGTATCGGCCGTGTTTTTGAGCCGGACCAATAAGAGCACCCGCGGAACGAGCGTTTTGAGATTGGCGATCTTCGGATTATCCGCGGTCGCGACGAGGTAGGCGTCGGTGCCGGAGAGATAGTTCAGATAGTCGATGCGCGCCGCGACGAAGCTCTGCCGGTCGGCGATGCTCCTCGGCGGCATGCCGGGAAGAAACCCGATCACGCCGCCGCCCGGAACCAAAACCGGCCGCTTGTCCGTGTCGGCGCCGAGCAGCACCGGCTCGCCGGAAGCGAGGTTCCAGAACTCCGCCACCGGCGGCGAGGCCGCCACCTTTTCCGCCTTGAGGCCGCGGACGATCGCGCTGAAATCGCCGCCGACGCCGAGCTTCTCATCGAAGAAGACGGTGCCGAGATACCGTTCCGGGTCGCCGATCAGATACAACGGCACGCCGCTCAGCCCGTAGCCGGGAAAGAAAAAGCCCGGCAGCAGGGCTTCGATGATGTAATCGACCGAGCGAATATTATCGTCGCGGACTCCGGCGAGCCGCTCTTTGAGCGCGGCCTGGAGCGCCCCGACCTGAGCGCCGAGGCCCTGATCGAGCTTTTCCGCCGGGACGAGATCGGCGGGGCTGAGCGCGATGTGCAGCTCGGCGCCGACCTGGACCGTCGCGCCGCGCAGCGCCTTGTCCTCGAACGACCGGGCGCCGATGGCGGGATAGAGGCTCACGCTCGCCATCAGCGCGACGATCAGGAGAAAGCTCGCGATGCGGTGCGGCTTGAACGACATATGCCGGAGCGAAAGCCTGCGGAGCGGCCCGCCGATGAGCGCCGTCGCCGCGCTCAAGAGAGCCGTCATCCATTTTTGCCGCGAAACCAGAAGCGCGACGACGCCGTAAACCAGGAGCGGCAGGGCGACGAAATCCAGCGCGCGGTCGAAAATCAGCAGGCTTTTTACCGACGAGGCCCATAGTCGGGAAGACTCCTCCGCCGGCGCCAGATGCGCGGCGAGGTCGAAGCCGGCGCCCCAGCTCGCGATCTTGTAGAGGCCGACCGCGAGCGCGAGCAGATGGACGGCGCCGAAGCGCGCCTTGGCCTCGGCGGATTCCGACGGCGCCACGCGCCGCGACGCTTCCAGCGGCGAGATCGTCGTCGCGTAGCCGACCAGCCGGCGGCTGACCCAGAGGGCCAGGAGCAGGCCGACGACGAGAAAGAAGAGCATCTGGAGCGGCCCCTGGACGCGATAGACGAGCCCCCAGGAGAGCCATCCCCCCTCGTAAATCAACAGCGGCAGCAGCGTGCCGAGCGCGAGGCCGACGAGGCCGCCGATCAGGCCGCCGGCGCCGATGGACCACAGGAGGCTCTGCCCGAGCAGCGCGCCGGGCACGCCGCGGAGCCGCATGAGACCCAATTTGCGGCGCTCGTTCAGGATCAGGAGCGCGGAAAGGTTCGACGCCAGCATCCAGGCGATCGCCAGCAGCGGGATCGCGATCAGAAGCGTCGCGAAATAGAGCAGGCGCGAGATCTCCGCCATGCGGTTCAGCAGCACCAGGATCGCGTTGTCCACGAAGATCGTCGGGCCCAGCGATTGGACCCGCGCTTCGATGTCGGCCTGGAGCTTTTGCAGCTTGGCGAGCGAGCCCGGGATGTCCCAGCCCGAGATCAATCTCTTTCTGTCCACGCGCGCGAGGTGCACCACTTCGGGCAGGTATTCGCCGGCGGTCGCGTGGATGTCTCCCCCGCCGCCCAGCGCGCCGCGCGAGAGCGCGTCGAACCATTTAAGCCTATCGAAATCGTGCGGCATGACCAGGATCACGCCGATGTAAGGGACAAACGAGATCGTGCCGATCTCGTCCATGAAGTAGCGGTTGATCTCCGCGCGCTCGAGACGGACGACGCCGCGGAGCGGGATATCGAAGATGTCCTGCTCGCCTCTGGACCGCCCCCGGTTCACCAAAACCGTGAAGTTCTTCGCCCCCTGGAGCGCCAGGAAGGCATGGCCCATCTGCGTCTCCGGACCGACCAGGGCGAGAAAGGCCCCCTTTGAGTCGCCCTGGGCCGGGCGAACTTCCGAGGGCAGGAGAGCGAGATCGGTCGCCGCCAGGATGGAGACCCAGGGCGAGGCGAGCGGCTTTCGGTCCACCTGGAGCGCCGCTTCGGGCGGCGGCTTCGAGCGCAGGAAGGTCAGGCTCTCCACCCGCTCGACCCCGGCGACGGCGCCGAGCCTGGGCGAGACCTCTTTGGATAGGGTGAACTCCGACGTCTGATAGAGCGCGACGTCCCACGACAGCCGCGAGAGCTGGTCTTCGATGTAGAGCTTGAGCGCATGGCGCGAGGCCAAGTTGATCGAGGCGAGCAGGCCGGCGATCAGCAGCGTGACGATGCCGAAAGCGAGCGCGGCGCGCTTGCCCAGAATTTTCGCCAGTCGGACTCGGATGATCATGAGGCGGTAGGCTGTAGGCCGTAGGCGGTAGAAAAGAGCTTGTCTGCCGTCATGTTTACGTTTTCATTTTTCTTCTGATGGACGTTACGCCTGTAGGCGGAAGAAAACTTTTTCTTCGTCATCTTACTAACGCCTACCGCCTATCGCCTACCGCCTTCTTCGGCGCCGGGTAAAAGTACTCGTAGCTGCCGTCCTCGATCTTCTTCATCACCGCGGCGACCGTTTTCCACGGGTCTTTGGCGTAGTCTTCGTAGCGGCCGGGCGCGTTGATCCCGGGAAGATAGGGCGCCCAATCGTCGCTCAGCACGTCGTTCGGGTCGCCGTATCTGGACGCCAGCGCGCGGATCTCGGGAGATTTGAGCGACGTGAGCTCGCCTTTGTCGATGAGCGTGACCCAGGTATTTTTCGTCCCGCGGATCTTCACTTGATAGGTCGGCAGCGTATTGTGGACATGCCACCAGTGATCGTTCGGCAGGTTGTTTTGCCGGGCAAAATCCATCCACTCCTTGGACTCGACCGGGCCCTGGGGACCGTGGTCCAGGCGCAAGCCGAAGCCCCAGTGGATCGTGCCCGCGTTGTTGCGCTCGGAGCCGTTTTCGCCTTCCATGTTTTCATCCGGCCGTTTGAAGAATTTCGGATTGGTTCCCGTCCCCGCCTCGTAGATCCACCAATAGCCGGGCTGATCGTGATAGGGATAGTTGAGCTCGTTGATCTTGGGATATTTGAGAAACTCGCGCCACACCTCGCCGTAAAGCCCGCCGCCTTTCACCTCTTTGACATAGCCGTCTTTGACGTGAACCTCGATGCGCGGATACGACCCCGCGTGATTGCTGGTCCCGGCGAAAACCCCGTTGACTTTGACGAGGTAAGGGTAAAGGTACTCCTTGGTGAAGGCCGGATAGTCCACGGCCGAATAGGGAAACCGGCCGGTCGCCTGGTGCGGAAACATGAAGAGGTGCCCCTGCTGGTAGGCCCCTTTCGCCCATTCCAGCGCCTGCTTTTCGTCGAGCTCGAAATTGAAATTCGTGCCTTCGGGATCGTTCACGCGCACCTGATCGATCCAGCGGAGCGGCTCGATGACCCGCTCTTCGACCAGCCTCCACACGTCGCCCGGAAAGGTCGACGCCTTGTTCATCAGCTCGTAGCGGTTGTCGAAGATGAAATTGCCGTACAATTTATTCTCGTACGGCTCGAGCTGCCTTTTGGTGTTGGTGCGGCCGCCGCGGCGCCAGAAAACCATGTTGACTTCTTTATGCTGATCCAAATATTTGATGATCGCCTGCGCGACGTTCCGGCCGCCGAATTTCCGCGCTAAATCGACCTGGTCCTGTGAAAGCGTTTCTTCTTTCTCGAACATCGCCTTGTAGAGGTCGGGCCGCTTCTCCTTGAGCCATTTCCTCGGCACCGAAGGATCGGAGAACGCGTTCAGGATCCACCGGTGCGCCTCCATGTAGCCCTGCTCGGAGGTGAACCAGCGGAGCGCCTTCACCGCCTTCAGCGCTTCTTCCTTGCTGACGCCCAAAAGCTGGTACTCGGGCACGATCTGAACTTTTACGCCGCGCTCTTCGTAAGCCCGCTTGATCGCCTGCAAAACCATTTCGTCCGCTTTGGGCTCGGTAAAGATCGCCACCGTCTGGCCCTTCTCCGCGAGCCCGAGCGGCGTCCGCCCGCCGGTCTGGCGCACCGCCGCCCGCGCGAACGGCATGATGTCGTCTATCGACTTGGGCGGCTTTAAATAAGACGGAAAGCGCGGCTGCGGGTATTTCGCCTGCTCCGCGCTCCAGACCCCATAACCCAACACCACGATTGCCAAGGCGGCGACGATTGCAGACCAGCATTTCATATTCTTCATCCCTTCTTTCTACCGCCTACTGCCTACTGCCCAACGCCTTCTTTGGATAGAAATATTCGTAGCTCCCGTCCTCGATTTTTTTGATCACCTGCGAGACCGTTTTCCACGGGTCCCTGGCGTAGTCTTCGTAGCGTCCCGGCGCGTTGATGCCCGGCAGATGCGGCGCCCAGTCGTCGCTCAAAACCTCCCGGGGATCGCCGTAGCGCGACGCGAGCGCCCGGATCTCCGGACTTTTGAAAGCGGTGAGCTCGCCCTTGTCGATCAGAGTCAGCCAGGTGTTTTTCGTGCCGCGCACCTTCACTCGATAAGTCGGCAGCAGGTTATGAATATGCCAGCCATGATCGTCGGGGAGATTGGCGGTTTTGGTAAAGTCCACCCACTCCTTCGGCAGCAGCGTCTCTTTGGGGCCGTGCAGCAGATTCAGCCCGAAGCCCCAGTGAATCACGCCGGCGTTGTTGCGCTCCGAGATGTTGCTGCCGCTCATGTTT
>DASWFA010000480.1:0-4590 GCA_036394475.1 Binatia bacterium | reverse complement strand
AAGTCCAGGCCGCGGAGCGCGGCGAGCCGCGACTTCACCTGCCGCACGAGCGCCGGATCGACGGGGTCCTTCGCGGGCGCCTGGGCCGCGCAGCCGGCCGAGACGAGGAAGAGGAGCAGCAGAAGCAGCCTGGCAGACAAGAGAGTTACCGCGCGGGGTAAAGAGCCTTGATGAAGCCGCCGTCTTCGAGCTGTTTCACGAAGCGCGTGTCCATGAGGGCCTCCGGGGCGACGTTTTTCGCCCGGGGGTCGCGTGGCGCG
Organism: Binatia bacterium; assembly: GCA_036394475.1. Classification (GTDB taxonomy): domain Bacteria; phylum Desulfobacterota; class Binatia; order UBA9968; family UBA9968; genus JAJPJQ01. Next base: position 4,330 of record DASWFA010000480.1, on the reverse strand, counting down.
ATCTGATCGAGGACGAAAGCGATCCCGCCCGCCGTGGGATAAGGCGCGCGCGCGAGCTTGGGCGCGTAGAAGCTCACCGTGGCGGCGAGGGTCGCCGGGTCCTTGATGCCGGTGTACTTGGCGGTCACTTTGGCCGCCAGGTCGGGCTTGTTTTTATACAGCGCGATCGCCTCGGTGTAGGCGCGGACGAAGCGCCCGACGATGTCGGCGTGGTCGCGCAGGTAGGATTTTTTCGCCACCAGGCTGACGAAGGGAAATTCCAGCCCCAGCGCGGCGATGTTGGCGACCTCTTTGTAGCCCAGCTTCTGCGCCTGGTCGGTGAACGGGTCGGCCAGCGCGCCGGCGGCGATCCGGCCCGACTGGAGGCCGCCGACGATGCCCGGATAATCCTCCAGCTGCACCAGCGCCACGTCCTTGTCCGGCTGCAGATTGAATTTTTTGAGCGCATAGCGGGCCGAGATGTCGGTGTTCGAGCCGTAGCGCGTCACGCCGATCGCCTTGCCCTTTAGCTCTTCCATCCTGGAGACGGTGCCCATGAGCACGATCGGCGTGGTGTTGAGCGCGACGGCGACGAGAACGAAATCCGCGCCGCCCACCGCCGCCTGGATCGCCGCCGGGCCGCCGGTCTGGGCGATCGCGAGCTCGCCGGCGAGCAGCGCCTGCGCCATCGTCGTGCCGCTGCGGATGTAGGCGACCTCGACGCCGAGGCCGTTTTTCTCGAACAGCCCCGCCTCGCGGGCCATCCAGAGCACCGCATGCGGCCCCGAGATCGCGCTGTAGCCGGAGGCGAGGCGCACCGGCGCCTGGGCCGACGCGGCGCCGTAACCCGACAGGAGCAAAACCAGCAGTGCCACCAAAACGCGGGCCATGGACGGCGTCCCCTCCGGCTTGATTTGAAACCCAAGCGGAAATATAGACGTAAGCAGGGTCGAAGTAAACAGCGATTCGAGCCGAAAAAAAGGGGGCCGACGATGCAAGTGAAGACCATCCGAACGTTCGCCGTCAACGCGAAGGATTTGACCCGGGCGGAAAAGTTTTACACCGGCCTGCTGGGCGGCGAGGTCGTCCGGCGCATCGAGCCGAACGAAGAGCAGCTCGCGCGCGGCCGCGTGAAAGAAGTGGACGTGCAGGTGGGAAACTTCCAGGTGCACCTCTTCGACGCCTCCCAGGCGCCGCGCCCCGGCGTGCCGCACCACACGATCATGATTCCGTGGCAGGAGAAGGAAAAAACGCTCCGCGAGCTGGAGCAGGCCGGCAGCAAAGTGGAAAACACCCGCGACCATCCCGACGGCAAGGGCTATTCGCTCTACGTCAAAGACCCGGACGGCAATCTATGGGAGCTCTGGGCCGCAGACTGATAAAATTTTGAATGTTGAATTTTGAGCTCTTAACTCAAAACTGAAAATTAAGAATTCAAAATTTCGTTCTTCATTGCCGGATGCTTAGCGCCGTGCCGTCGGCGAGATAGGCGGTGAGCCAGCGCCCGGCGTCTAAAATCCTCTCGCGGTACTCGGCCGCCTGTTCCAGCCCCGGCAGGTCCGGCGCGAATTGTCCGAGGAAAAGGTTGGTCGAGATCAAAAGGCCGCCGGGCCGGAGCAGCCGCTCGAACTGGACGAGATCGGTCAGGGATTCCGCCGGATCGGTGTCGAAGTAGGCGAGATCGTACCCGCCCGCGAGCCCCGGCAGGACCGCGGCGCCCGTCCCTTCGAGTATTTGGACCCGCCGGCCGAGCCCCTCGGCCTCGAAGTGGCCGCGCGCGATCCCCGCGTGCGAGCGGTCGCGCTCGACGGTCTCGAGCCGGCCGTCGGGACCGGCGCCGTGGGCGAGCCAGAGGCCGCTGTAGCCGAGGCCCGAGCCCACTTCGATCATCTTTCCCGCGCGGGCGGCGAGCGCCCCGAGCAGCGGACCGTTCGCGAACGGGTAGACGTCGATGCAGCCGTGCGCGCGCCTGTGGCCGTCGTACTCTGCCGCCACGCGGCGGAAACGGTCCGAGCCCGCGATGCGCCGCTCCAGCCATGCGTCGACCGCCGCGGCGGTCTTGGGTTCATCGGCGGAGAGCGCCATAACGGTCCTTTTCTCAGCCTCCCAGCGGCCGGTGGTGGTCGTGCGCCAGGCGGATGATGACCTGGCTCACCATCACGCTGTTGGGCACGATGATCTCGTGGTTCTCGCGGTCTCTAAGAATCGTGTATCCGAGCGATAGAATATAGACGGTGCCGGTCTCCAGCCCCTTCGGCGTGGCGAGCTGCACCTGGTCGCCGACATGGAACGGCCGGTAGAGCAGCAGCGAAAAGCCGGCGACGAGATTCGAGAGCGTGTTCTGCGCCGCCAGGCCCACCACGACCGAAGCGACGCTGACGCCGGCCAGGAGCGCCGTCCCCATCGCCCGGAGCGCGGGGATCAGATGGGCATAGAGGATGATCGCGAACAGGAAGACGACCACCTGGAGGAACTGGGCGACGAAGTTGATCGCCGTCACGTCGGAAAAGTGACTGGCGCTGCGGCGCGCGAACAGCCGCGCCAGGCGCCCGATAAAAAGCGCCGCCGTGAGAAAGACGACGGCGTAGAAAAAGGCCCCGGCGACGGTGCGCGGATTCAGCATCGCGGCGAGGATATCTTCGATCAAAGGCATGAGCGTCTATCCCGGGCTCCGGCGCGAAGCCCCCGGAGCTAAGCCGGAAGCGCCGGGCCGAAACCAGACGGCGGCGCTCACGCTTTCACCAGGGTCCAGACGCCTATGGCGATGAAGCCCAGGCCGGCGACGTAGTGGAGATATTTTTCGTTGATGTGCTCCGACAGGAGCGCGCCGGCCAATACCCCGATGGCCGAAGCCACCACCAGCGCCAGGGACGCGCCCAGGAAAACAGTGAGCCTGCTCACTTCCTTTTCCGAGGCGAAGAGAAGTGTGGCGAGCTGCGTTTTATCTCCCAGCTCGGCGACGAACACGGAAGTAAAAACGGTCAAGAGAGTTTTCATGTCCATGGGAAAACCCTTATCCGTCAGGCTCGCGTAACGGTTAGCGCGCCAGCCGGTAGGCGGGAACCGGCTGGGCGATGCCCTTCAATACATATTCGGCGCGCGCCGCCTCGGGAAAAGCCGCGCCGACCGCCTTGTAGACGTCTTCCGTCACCAAGACTTCGCCCGGAGCGGCCCGCTCCTGCAGGCGCGAGGCGATGTTGACGCTGTCGCCCACCAGGGTGTAATCGCTGCAGCGGGTCGATCCCATGTTGCTCGCGAGCGCCGTGCCGGTAGCGATGCCGATGCCCACGCCGAAGAAGAACTCTCCGTCCAGCAGGGTATTGATGCGCCGCACCTGCTCCTGGACGCGCAAGGCCGCCTCGACGGCGCGCGCCGCGTGGTCGTCGCGCTTGATCGGGACGTTGAAAAAGGCCATGACCCCGTCGCCCAGCAGGCGGTCGACGATGCCGAGGCGCTCCCGGATGACGCCGGCGCTCGACTTGAAAAATTCTTCGGTGACCGGCGCCAGCTTTTCGATCCCCAGCTCCTGCGTGAGCCGGGTATATTCCCGGCAGTCCGCGAACAGCACCGTGACTTCGGAGAGACGGCCCGTCTCCCAGTGGGACCTTCACCGGTTGCAGAGGTTGGGATTGACGTCGCTGCGGCGCACGCCGCGGAGCCGCCACCAAAGCCCCGTCAGCCCCGTAAACGGCACGCCGTCGGCCAGACACATGGGAGCGAGGGAAGTTATCGCCATGGATTTTTTCTCGGAAAACAACTCGTGAGCATGAGATTACCCCGGGTCGCGGACGGTGGCAAGCTTTAAGGGGACTTACGGCGCGCGGCGAAGGACAAGCTCACCCCGCCCGGCCGGTCCGTTTGACCTCGGCGGCTTTTCTTGTTTTCCGACTCGAGCGCGGCGAGCTTCTCCCGAACCAGCTTCATTTCCCGGGCGAAGCGGCGGTACTCCAGCTCTCGCCGCTTCTTCTCCGGATGGCGGTAGATCGACGATGGATGGATCGTGACGAACGTCGCGGGCGCGAGATCGGAGGGCCGGAACGCGCCGCGCTCTTTTTCAATCGCAACTTTGCGGCGAAAAACCGACTGGGCCGCCGTCGCGCCGAGGCAGACCACGATCCCGGGGCGGATCGCGTCGACCTCCGCTTCGAGCCACGGCCGGCAGGCCGTTATCTCGCTCATCAAGGGCCGCTCGTGCTTGCGCCGCTTGCCCGCCGGCTTCCACTTGAAATGCTTGACCGCGTTGGTGACGTAAACCTCTTCCCGCTCGAGGCCGGCTTCCGCCAGCGCCTTGTCGAACATCCTCCCCGCCGGGCCCACGAACGGCCGGCCGGCGCGGTCTTCGTAGTCGCCC
>DASWFA010000479.1:0-6159 GCA_036394475.1 Binatia bacterium | reverse complement strand
CTCAAGAACTCACGCACCGCGTTCTCCGGCACCGCACCGACGAACTCCGCGACGATCTGCCCGCCTCGAAACCCCAGCACCATGGGAATGCTCTGGATGTTGAGAGCTGCCGCGAGCCCGGGACTCTGGTCGATGTCGACTTTGGCGAGGATGAACGCTCCGTGGTGTTCGTCGGCCAGGCGCTCCAACAGCGGCCCGAGCGTCCGACAGGGGCCGCACCACGGCGCCCAGAAATCGACCACGACGGGCGTCCGGAGCGAGCGCTCCAGCACTTCCTTCTCGAAATTTCCCTCGCCGACTTCGATCGTCCACGGGTTCATGGGATTTTTATTTTCCGCCGCCGTACTTGGGGTCGTTGCTGATGATTTTTTTGGCGAAATTGCGCACCTGGGCCGCCACCGGACGGAGCGCGTAGACCGCCGTCTCCCAGATCTCGTCTTCCGACGCGCCGGCCTTGCGCGCCCGGTCGAGATGGAGCTTGGCGCCGTACTCGTGCCCGATGGCGAGATTCACCGCGAAGCGGACGAGCTGCGACATTTTGGCGTCCAGGACGCCCTCCTTGTACTCGATGCCCATGAATTCCATCTGCTTAGCCATGCGTTTTCTCCTTTCGGCGTTTGAAGTCGGCCGGGTCGAAAGCAGCGCCGTTCAAGGTAAACCGCCGCTCCACCGGGACCGGCTGGAGCAGCGCCTGCAACACGTAGCAGCCGTTCTCCGCGTTCCGCACCACGGCCGCGATTTTTTCCGCCGGCGCGCCCGACTCGATCTCCAGCCGGGTCTCGAAGCCGGGGCTCGTCGCGCGCACCGTCTCGGCCAGGACCGAGCCCTCGCTCTTGAACTTCGCCTTGACGAACACGCGCGCCTTGTCGATCTTGGTCTTCATCATTTCCCCGTACCGGGAAATCTGCGTGAGCAGTCAGAAGGCGAGCGCCAGGGCGAAATAGCCGAGCGGCGGCGGCGCGCTGTCGTCGCCGCCGGTGCGCGCGGCCTCGTCGGAGTAGACCGTAAAGCCGCGCGCGTGCCCCTCTTTGCGCATCTTCTCGAGCGTCTCGGCGTCCGCCTCCAGCAGTATCTCGCGTTTGACTGGAATATCTTTCGCCATTTTTTCCTCCGTCTTATCCTGTGCCGGCCGGGCGCCTTCATGCGAAGGCGCCGTGTATTGAATATAATGGCCCGCGCCGGTTTTTGCCACCGCCTCGCGGCCCGATTTTCCGCTCCCGCGCGCCGGTTGACAGGGACAGCCGCCGGCTCTACCCTTTAATTATTCAAGCCGGCTTCGCAAGTCGATTTTTCGAGGTGGCTCGTTGAACGCCCCGTTTCCAAAACAGATCCCAAAACAGATTATAGACGCGCTCCTGTTGATCGCGGCCCTGGCGGCTTTGGGCGGTTTTTTCTACGGCGCGGCGCCGGTGTTGAGAGACGGCATCGACCCGCGCGCCGCGGCCGTCGAAGCGCTGCTGTTTGTCTTCGCCTTTATCTGGACGCTGGTCGTCCTGCCGCGCTGGAGATCGGCAAAAACCTTGTGCGTGGGCTCGCTTTTGTTCCTCGTCGGGAGCTTTGCCTGCCTCGCGGACAATTTTGCCGCGCCGCGCTGGCCCGAATGGCTTTCGGAGGATCTCTTTCTCGCTCTGGGCGCCGGGCTGATGGCGTGGGGAGTCCGGGCCTGGATGAGGGAAAAAGACGGCCGCCTGGCGCGGCTCCAGGCGGAGCGGGATTTCGAAGCCTCGCTCTTGCCCAAGCTTTCGCACGATCTGCGCGTGCCGCTCACCAACATGATCGGCATGACCGGAATCGTCGAGGCGGACAGCCGCTATCTGGACGACCCGTCCCGGCGGCGCGAATACTCCGAGCTCATCATGCGCAACGCCAACGACATGAACTTTTTAATCGACAACGTCCTCGAAACCTACCGCATCAACTCGGACACGCTGAGGCTCGCGCCGAGCGCGGTTTCCCTGGCGGAGCTGCTCGACGAGTCGCTCAGGGATTTTTACTACCAGGCGAAGAAGAAGCAGCTCCTACTGGTGAAGGACTTCCCCGAGCCGGACGTCGAGCTGGAGGCGGACCGGGTCAAAATCGCCCGCGTGATTCAAAACCTGCTCGCCAACGCGATCAAGTTCTCCCCTCGCGGCGGAGAGATCACCGTGCGGGCGCGGGCGCTGGACGGCCGGGTGACGATCCGGGTGGTGGACGAGGGGCCGGGCGTGCCGCGGGAGCTGCTGGGGCCGCTCTTCGACGAAGGCCAGGCGGCGCCGCAGAGGGATTTCGACGACGCCGAGAGCTTCGGCCTCGGACTGAAAGTCGTGCGGGAATTCGTCCGCCTCCATAACGGGCGGTTCTGGACCGAGCCCAATTACCCCCGCGGCGCGCAGTTTTGCTTCTCGCTGCCCCAGTGGCAATAGAAATGGTCGATAGGCGAGAGGCATCGATAGATTTCTCTTGCGCCCTGCCGTTTGTGCTTTAGAACGACCTGCTACTCTCAACGCGCCGAATCTCCACGCGAAAACGGGCCGGCGTTATTAAATCTTTTTTAATAAAATATTATTTTTTTCTTGACACACAATTACTAGCGTACGTATAATGAAGTTATCTACAAAATATAGGAGGGTTGAACGATTAAAATCTCCTCGCCTGAGTCAAACTCCTACCTCCCGCGTAGATACCTGTTCAGGAAAATCCAAGAAGGAGGCGCCTATGGCTGCAAAGAAAAAAGCCAAGAAAAAAAAGAAAAAGTAAAGATTTTGGTTGTGGGGTGGCGGTGGTGACTTAACCCTCCTCATTCTCAGGCGATAGGGCGGCTGTCCTGGCCGCCCAAAAGACAGGGCCCTCTGAGCCAACTCAGCGGGCCTTGTTATTTTACCGTTTCATTTTTATCGTGATGCAGGCTTATGGAAAAATGGATCGGCGATCTATTGATCGACCTCTCGCCCCCGGAGCGGGCCAAGTTCAAAGCTCCCCTCATCCTGGTTCACGGTCTGTGGTCCTCGAGCCGCTGCTGGGACTCGTGGGCGACCCATTTTTCCAATCTCGGCTGGGAATGCTGGGCGGTTAATTTCCGCGGCCGGTTCGGCGCCGACGCCGGGCGGGCGCTGAAGCGCCTGAGCTTTGACGACTGCGTGGCCGACTTGAAGCGGGTGGTCCGCGCGGCCCCGGCGCCGCCGGTCGTCCTGGCGCACGACCTCGGCGGCCTGATCGCGCTGAAGGCGGTCGCAAACGAAAAAGCCGCGGCCCTGGCGCTCGCCGCCCCCGTGCCGCCCAAAAACATCGCGCCGGAGCTGCCGCGCGCGCTCCAGCTCCTCAGGCTCAAATACCGGCCGCTCGTTTTTTTGCGCCGCTCTTTTCGGCTCGAGGAAAAAGATTTCACCCGCCTCTGGCTCGCGCCGGATTCGGAGCGCGGCGCGGCCGCGCCGCCGGGCTGCCTGGTGGCCGACGCCCACCGCCTGATCGCGGAGTTTTTCGCGCGCGGCGCGGCGCTCGACCCCGGGGCCGTCGCCTGCCCGGTGCTGGTCGCCGCCGCCGGGGAGGACCGGGTCGCGCCGCTCGCGGCGCTCCGCCGGTTCGCCCAATGGCTCGGCGCGGACTTCCGCGCCTTCGCCGGCCGCGGCCATTGGCTCATCGGCGCGGCCGGCGGCGAGGAAGCCGTGCGGGAGGTGCACCGCTGGATCGTGCAAAAAGCCGGGGCGGAGATGCTGCTGGAGGAGGCGGGCGGGCCGCTCCCGGAGCCGACCGACTGACCCGGATGCCCTCCGGGCGCAGCCTTGCTTCGCGCCCCGAGGTCGGATAATTTCTAACCATCGCCATGAAGCTCCTATCCGCGCTTTTCCCGGCCGCGCTTCTCCTGTCGCTTTTCCTGGCGCCGGGCCGCGCCGCGGCGCTGGAGGTCGGCGACCGGGCGCCGGACTTCGAGCTGCCGAGCACCCAGGGGGGCAAGGTCAGGCTCGCCGATTTTGCCGGCAAGAAGGACGTGGTGATTCTGTTCTATCCGATGGACTTTACCCCCACGTGAATCCAGGAGCTCTCGTCCAGTCGGGACGATTACGCCAAATTCCGGGAAGCGGGCGCCGAGGTGCTGGGCGTCAGCGCCAACCCGACCTTTTCCCAGCAGGCCTTCGCGGATTATCTCAAGCTCAATTTCCCCCTGTTGAGCGATGCCGAAGAGCTCAAGACGATCGCGGCCTACGGCGTGCTGCGCGCAGCCGAGCGCGTGGCCCAGCGCTCGTACTTCATCGTCGATCGGCAGGGGGTGCTCCGCTACAAGAAAATCCAGGGCCGGGGAGAGTCTTTGGTGCCGAACGAGAAGCTGATCGAAGAGCTCAACAAGATCCGCGGAAAGCCGGACGCATGACGCGCCTGGAGCCGATCGTCTTCCTGCTCCTGCTGCTCGCGCTCCCCGCGCCGGCCGGGGCGCAGAGCGCCGGCAAGGCGAACTTCAAGCTCGTCCCCAACCTGGAGCCGATGAAGGACAACGCGCCCACGCCGGATTTTTTCCTTCCCGATCCCGCCGGAAAAAAAACCACCCTCAAGGACTTTCGCGGCAAGCTGGTGCTGCTCAATTTCTGGGCGAGCTGGTGCATCCCCTGCCGCGAGGAGATGCCGGCGATGGAGCGGCTTCACCAGCAGTATAAAAACAAGGGCTTCACGATCGTCGCCGTCGACGTGAAGGACAACCGCAAGGACGCGCTCGCATTCTTGAAAGAGCTGAAGATCAGTTATCCCGTCATGGTCGACAGCGACGGCGAAGTGGGGCTGCTCTACGGCGCCTGGGGGCTGCCCACGACGTACCTGATCGGCCCCAAGGGCGAAGGGATCGCGCGGCTCTGGGGACCGGCCGCCTGGGACAGCACGGGAGCGAAGCAGCTCGTCCAGGAGCTGCTGGAGGGGAAACGATGACCGAGATCGGCTTCTTCGTCGCCTTCACGTCCGGGCTGCTCTCGTTTCTCTCCCCGTGCGTGTTCCCGGTGATACCCTCCTATCTCTCTTTCATCTCCGGGGTGTCGGTCGACGAGATGACCGAGCCCGCGGGCGAGAGCCTGGTGCGGCGCCGGGTCGTGCTCAATTCCCTCGCCTTCATCCTGGGCTTTTCCATCGTCTTCGTTTCCCTCGGCCTCTCCGCCAGCTTTTTGGGCGGCCTGTTCGCCGGCTACCGCCAGACCATCCGCATCGCCGGCGGCGCGCTCATCATGCTGGTCGGGATCTACCTGCTCGGCTTTATCAAGATCCCCGCGCTCGACCGCTACTTCCAGATGAATTTCAAGGACAAGCCGGCCGGCTACCTGGGCTCGGCGCTGATCGGCGTTACTTTCGCCGTGGCGTGGATTCCCTGCGTCGGGCCGATTCTCGGCGCGATCCTCACCTGGGCGGCGACTTCGCGGCCCGTCGAGGGGAGTTTTCTTCTGGCGAGCTACGCCGCCGGTCTCGCCGTGCCGTTTTTCCTGAGCGCGATGGCGATCAACAGCTTTTTCCATTTCTCCAAAAAGTTCCGCCGCTATATCCATCTCGTTCACGTCGCCGCCGGCGTCCTGCTCGTCGTCGTCGGCGCGCTGCTCGTCACCGACTACTTCACGCGCCTCAATATCTACGTGATCCGGTTCACGCCCCTGTGGCTGTACCGGTGGCTATAAAAAGTTTCTGGTTTCGGGTTTCTAGTTTCAAGTTGGAATCAAAATACTTCCGAGCTTGAAACCAGGAACTCGAAACTTGAAACTATCTTGGTTTGACCTCTCCCGGGCTAAGTGCTACTTTTTTTGAGATTCGACGACGCCATCTCGACGCCTTTCGCGCCCGATCTTCGTGGAGAACCCAATGGAAGAACACATCCGTGCGATCCTCAAGTCTATCGGCGAAGATCCCGGACGCGAAGGGCTCTTGAAGACCCCCAAGCGGGTGAGCGACGCGCTCGCCTTTCTCACCCGGGGATACCGCCTGGACATCGACGAGGTGCTGAACGGCGCCGTCTTCACCGAGGACTACTCGGAGATGATCGTCCAGAAGAACATCGACTTTTATTCGCTCTGCGAGCACCACCTGCTGCCGTTTTTCGGCAAGGCCCACGTGGCCTACCTGCCGCAGGGCAAGATCATCGGCGTTTCCAAGCTCGCCCGCCTGGTCGACGTCTTCGCCCGCCGGCTGCAGGTGCAGGAGCGGCTCACCAACCAGATC
>DASWFA010000478.1:0-3593 GCA_036394475.1 Binatia bacterium | reverse complement strand
CATGCTCTTCGCCTATATGGGCCCCAGGCCCGCGCCGCTCCTCCCCGCCTACGACGTTCTGGTGCGGAAGGACGGCGAGCGGCGCATCGTCGTGCTGCCGCCGCTCGATTGCAACTGGCTCCAGCCGATGGAAAATTCCGTCGATCCCACGCACGTGCATTATCTCCACGGCGCCGGCCGGGGGAGGCCCGTGCACGGCGAGAGAAAAGCCGAGATCAAAAAATACGACTTCGAGCCGTTCGAATACGGCATCATGAAAAAAAGGCTCGCCGCCGACGGCGGCGGCGCGCTCGGCGTCGTCAACCAGCACCCGCTGGTCTTTCCCAACATGCTGCGCCAGCGCCACGGCCGCGAGCACTACCTGCAATACCGCGTGCCGGTGGACGACGCGCGCACGCTGTTTTTCGAAATCTATTTCATGGAGTCCAGGGACGGCGCCGCGGTCGATCAGCCCGGCGAGCCGCCGGTCGACTACGCCCAGCCGGCCAAGACGCCGGACGGCATCTATAAGATGGAAAAAGTCTGGATGCAGGATTATATGGCGTGGGAGACCGCCGGGGCGATCTTCGAGCGGAGCGCGGAGCATCTCGCGACGGCGGACAAGGGCATTTTGCTTTTCCGCAAAATGCTCAAAGCCGAGATCGACAAGGTCCGACGCGGCAAGGAGCCGATGGGCGTGATGCGCGACCCGGCGAAAAACCGGCTGATCGCGTTCCACACGATCACCGACACCACGCGCGAGGTCGGGAGAAGCCGGTAGGACGATGAAAACCGCTTGCGTCGTTTCCGCCTTCGCCCTGGTCGTGACGGCGTCCGCCGCCTTCGGCCAGGCGGACTGGAAGAAAGAATGGGCGAGCACCGTCGAGGCGGCGAAGAAAGAAGGCCAGCTAAATATTTATATCGGCGGCTGGGAGGCGGTCGTCGAGTCGGGCGCGTTCCAGAAGGCCTATCCGGAGATCAAAGTGACGTTCGTCGGCGGGCGCGGCGGCGAGACCGCCAAGCGCATCCTGGCCGAGCGCCGCGCCGGAAAATATCTCGCCGACGTGAGCAGCGAAGGCGTCGGCTCGAACTACCGGACGCTCCACGCGGCCAGGAGCTTCGATCCGATCAAGGCCGCGCTGATCCTCCCGGAGGTGACCGACGAGTCCCTCTGGTGGCAGGGCCGGCACCGCTACGCCGACCCGGAGGCCCAGTTCGTCTTCCGCTACGTCGGCACGCAGCAGCAGGGCAACATCTCCTACAACGGTAAGCTGGTCCATCCGAAGGAGATCCGCTCGGTCTGGGACCTGCTCGATGCCAGATGGAAAGGCAAAATCATCGCCCGCGACGTCCGAAGCCCCGGCCCGGGCAACGCGCCGATGCGCTTTTTTTATTACCACCCGGCGATCGGCCCGGCTTTCATCAAGCGGCTCTTCGGCGAGATGGACGCGACGCTTTTCCGCGATTTCCGCCAGAGCGTCGATTGGCTCGGCGGCGGGAAATACAGCCTGTGCTTTTTCTGCGTCGACATCGACAAGGCGAAACTCCAGGGGCTCCCGGTGGACGAGTTCGCCAACCTGAAGGAAGGCGCGGCGGTGCACACGCAATACGGCACGCTCGGGCTGCTCAACCGCGCGCCCAACCCGAACGCGGCCAAGGTGTTTATCAACTGGTTTTTATCCCGCGAGGGGCAAACCGCGCTGCAAAGATCGCTCGCCAAAAGCGGCGACGAGGCGCCGGACTCGCTTCGGATCGACATTCCGAAGGACGACGTCAAGCCCGCGAACCGGCGCGCGGCCGGGGTCAGCTATCTGGACCTGGACAGCCGTCCCGAGTGGACGGACATGAAGCCGGTGCTCGGCGTCTTCGAAGAGGCCCTGGCGAAACAACGCGGCCGTTGAAAAAGGCCCATCTGCGGCGTTGCGTCTGGGACCTTTTTGACCGGCCTGAAAAGAGAATAAGAGAATAATATAGATATGGCTCGAATAGTAAAACTGGGCGTCGCCGGGCTCGGCAACGCCGGGCGCGCCGTGATTCGCGATTTGCCGGCGGCCCCGGGCGTCGCGCTCGCCGCCGTCGCGGACTTGAGAGCGGAGGCGCTGGAGCCCTTCCGCCGCGATCCGGCGGTCGAGACCTTCGACGACGTCGAGGCGATGTGCCGGAGCGGCAATATCGACGCGGTCTGGGTCGCCACGCCGAACCAGTTCCACGCCGCCAACGCCGCCGCCGCGGCGGCGGCCGGCAAGCACGTAGTCTGCGAGAAGCCGATGGCGCTCGATCTCGAGGAATGCGACCGGATGATCGCCGCCGCCGCGGCCGGTAAAGTCCGCCTATTGATGCACTCCAAGGCCGGCGACCCGCCGGTCATAAAGATGCGGGAGATCATCGCCGGCGGCCGCCTGGGACGGCCGATCCAGATCAGCTCGTGGAATTATAAAGGCTGGCTCAACCTGCCGCGGCTCCCCGCCGAGCTCGACACGTCCCGGGGCGGCGGCGTCGTCTACCGCCAGGGCGCGCACCAGGTCGACATCGTCCGCGCGCTCGGCGGCGGCCCGGTAAAAAGCGTGCGCGCGAGCGCCGGCAGGCACCATCCGGGCGCCGACACCGAGGGCAACTACAGCGCGTTCCTGGAATTCGCCGACGGCGCCCCGGCGACGCTGGTGTTCAACGGCCACGGCCGCTTCGACATGACGGAAATAACCTGGTCGATCGGCGAAGGCGGCTACGCCTCCCGCACTACAGCGGAAAAATCCGCGCTGAAGAATCGCGCCGGCGCGGCCGCGCGGCGGGAGGGGGAGCCGAGATCGGATGAACGGCGCGAAGGCCCGCGCCGGCAGCCGTTCTTCGGCCTCACTCTGGTGAGCTGCGAGAAGGGCGACATCCGCCAGTCGCCCGACGGGCTGTATATCTACACGGACGATGGCCGCGAGGAGATCGCCTGCCCGCCGTTTCTCGACCGCGCCGGCGAGCTGGTGCGATTATACGAAGCGGTCGTGGAAGACCGGCCGGTCCTGGCCGACGGCAAATGGGGCAAGGCGACGCTGGAGATCGTGCTGGCGATACTCGAATCGTCGAGGACCCGGCGCGAGGTCGAGCTGAAATACCAATTTTGAATTATGAATTTTGAATTGAATGTAAAGCTCGACACTAAAAATTCAAAATTTATTTTTCCGCAAAGCAGTACACCAGCCCGTCTCCCCCCGACGAGACCAGGTCTTCCTGGCCGCAGCCGCGCGAGGCGTGCGCCGAGTTCCAGGAGAACCCGCTCGTGGGCGTAAGACCCGTCCGGTCGTGGTGGCCGAGCTGCGCCTTGCCCGGCAGCTTGGTCGCGCTGCCGGCGGTCCAGTTCCGGCAGGTCATGTCCTCGCCCGGCGGATAGGCGGTGCCGTCGTACTGCGAGCCGGTCAGGATGTCGTGCTTGTTCGGCTTGTCGCCGCGGGCGTTGACCGGGCTGCCCTTTTCGTCCAGCGCGGTCTCTCTGTTGATGTGGTTTTTATCCGAGACGTTGTTCTGGTCGGCGTGCAGGTCGGCCAGGTTGTCGGCGATCTTGACGCCCTTGGCGTTGTACCAGGGCCCCTTGCCGATGCGGTCGCGCGCGTTCACGGCCGGCGCTC
>DASWFA010000477.1:0-11633 GCA_036394475.1 Binatia bacterium | reverse complement strand
CCAGACCGAGCCGGAATGCGTCAAGCTCCTGGCCGCCGATGGGACGCTCCTGAAAGTGAACCAGGCCGGTCTCGCCATGATCGAAGCCGATTCCGCCGACGAGGTCGTCGGGCGGTGCGTCTACCCTTTGATCGAGCCGGCCCACCGGGGGCGATTCGTCGGCCTGAACGAGAGCGTTTTCCGCGGCGAATCGGGCATCATCCAATTCGAGCTGACGGGGCTCAAAGGCACGCGCCGCTGGCTCGAGGCCCATGCGGTGCCGCTCCGCAACCGGAGCGGCGAGATCACCGCCGCGCTCTCGGTGACGCGCGATATCACCCATCGCAAGCTGGCGGAAGAGGCTCTCGAGAGAAGCGAAGAGCGCTTCCGGATCGTGGCGCGGGCGACGAACGACGCGATCTGGGACTGGAACCTCAAGACCGACGAGGTCTGGTGGAACGAGTTCGCCTCGACCCTGTTCCGCCACCCCGCCCACAAAGTCGGGGCCACCGTCGATTGGTGGTTTCAAAACCTCCATCCGGAAGACCGCGAGCGGATCGTTTCCGGCATTCGGGCGGCCATCGACGGCGGCCAGCAGAACTGGCGCGACGAATACCGCTACCGCTGCGGCGACGGCTCTTACGCCTTCGTCGTCGACCGCGGCTGCGTGATCCACGAGAACGGCAAGCCGTTGCGCATGATCGGCTGCATGACCGATATCACCTCCAGGAAGCAGGCGGAGGCCGAGCTGGAAGGCTCGCACGAGCGGCTGCGCGCGCTCGCCGCGCACTTGCAGGCGGCCCGCGAAGAAGAGCGGACCCGGGTCGCGCGCGAGATCCACGACGAGCTCGGCCAGGCGCTCACCGGACTCAAGATGGACCTGTCGTGGATGCGCAAAAAGCTGCCCAGGGATCAGGAGTCGCTCCGGGAGAAAGCCGATTCGATGCTGGCGCTGATGGATCAGACCATCGGGTCCGTGCGCCGCATCTCGACCGAGCTCCGGCCGGGCGTCTTGGACGATCTGGGGCTCGCCGCGGCGATCGAATGGCAGATCCACGAGTTTCAGAAGCGCACCGGGATCAAATGCCAGCTGGCCGCGCGGCTCGAAGACATCTCGCTCTGCCGCCCGCGCTCGACCGCGCTCTTCCGCATTTTCCAGGAAACGCTCACCAACATCGCCCGCCACGCGCACGCGACCAAAGTGCGGATCAAGCTGGAGCGGACCAACGGAGACGTGAGCCTCCAGGTACGGGACAACGGCAACGGGATTTCCAAAAACAAGCTTTCCGATCCCAGATCGCTCGGAATTTTGGGCATGCGGGAGCGCGCGCTCTTGTTCGGCGGCGAGGTCGCCATCCGGGGCGCGCGGGGAAAAGGCACCACCGTGACGGCGCGCATACCGGTCGACACTCATGATTAAGATCCTGATAGCCGACGACCATCCGGTGGTCCGGCAAGGTCTCAAGCAGATGCTGGCCGACGAGCCCGACATGAAGGTCGCCGGCGAAGCCGCCAACGCGACCGAGCTGCTGGAGAAGGTTCGCAGAGAGCCGTGGGACATCGTGCTGCTCGACATCACGATGCCCGGCCGCGGCGGACTCGACGTGTTGAAGGATCTGAAGCGGGACCGCGGCAAGCTCCCGGTTCTCGTGCTCAGCATGCATCCTGAGGACCAGTTCGGGCTGCGCGTCTTGAAGGCCGGCGCGGCCGGCTACCTGACCAAAGACAGCGCGCCGGAAGAGCTGGTCAAAGCGATCCGCAAGGTGTGCGGCGGGGGAAAGGACGTGAGCCCGCTTCTGGCCGAGCAGCTGGCGTCGCGCCTGGACGCCGCCGAACCCAGGCCGCCGCATGAATTTCTCTCCGACCGCGAGTACCAGGTCATGCGGCTCATCGCGTCCGGAAAAAGAGTGGGCGAAATCGCCCGGGACCTCTCGCTCAGCGTAAAAACCATCAGCACCTACCGGCTCCGCCTCCTGGAAAAAATGGACCTCAAGACCAACGCTGAGCTCACCCGCTATGCCATAGAGCGGGGGCTGACCTGACGGAACCTCTCCCGGCCTTCTCGCTTTGTAGGACAAACACCGACAAAAAAAATAGCGCTAGGCCGATTTTTCGGCCGGGCGAAGCGTCCTAGTATGTGCAACACCGGATCAGACCCGCTTCACGGATGCACCCATGAAAGTCTTCATCGTCGACGATTCCCCGATCATTCGCGACCGTCTGGCCGCGATGCTTTCGGAAACGGAAGACGTCCAGATGGCGGGCCACGCCGCGGGGGCGGCGGAGGCGATACGAAAGATCCGGGAGGCGCGCCCCGACGCCGTCGTTCTGGACATCCGGCTGGCGAGCGGGAGCGGGATCGATGTCCTGCGAGCGATCAAAAAAGAGCGTCCGGAAGTGATGGTCATCATGCTGACCCTCTATCCTTATTCGCAATACCGCGAGACCTGTCTCAAGGCCGGCGCCAGCTTTTTTCTCGACAAATCGACCGGCTTTGAGCAAATTCCCGAGGCGCTCAAAGCCTGCCTATTCAACATCGGCCGCCAAAAACGATCAGCCGACGAAGGGCAAAATTACCTTGAAAAGCGTCGCTGAATCTATTTTCGGCCGGCTCTTTTCCGAGCGGCCGCGGCAACGGCGGCTGGCGGGGGCTTTCTTTTTCCTGCTTTTGCTTCTCCCGGTCCTCGCCATCGGCGCGTTCAGCTACCTGCAGTCCTACCGGGAGCTGACCTCCAACACTTACGATCGCCGGCAATCCCTGGCTTATCTCGCCGCGGCGACGCTCAAACAAAGGCTCGACCACTTGAAGGACATCGGGGTCTCGCTCGCCACCCGCGTGCGCTTTCGCCAGCTGATCGGCGCGGGCAAGTGGAACGAGGCCGGTGAAATTCTTAGCGGCGTGCCGAAAGATTTTCCCTTCATCGACCGGCTCTTTTTGACCGACGCCGAAGGCACGCTGATGGTGGATACGCCGGAGCTTCCCGGGGTGCGGGGCAAAAATTTTGCCTTCCGCGACTGGTACAAAGGCGCGCGACGGAATTGGCAGCCCCACGTTTCCGACGCCTATAAAAGAACCGCCGAGCCGGCATACAACGTCATCGCGGTCTCCATCCCCGTGCGCGCCGAAAATCAGGAAGTCGTAGGCCTGCTGGTCCTGCAGCTGCGTCTCAGCTCGCTGCTCGAATGGGTCAAGGCCCTCGACGTCGGCCCCTCGGGATTCGCCTACGTCGTCGATCGGCAGGGGCGCCTGGTGGCGCATCCGAAACTCGCGGACGACCGCGATATCGCCGACTATTCGGCCGTGCCCGTGGTTCTCAAGGCGCTCAGCGGAAAACGCGGCATCGAGATCGGCCGGAACCCGGTCGAAAACGAAGAACGGCTGGCCGCATACGAGCCCGTGCCCGGCTACGGCTGGGCGGTTGTGATCGAGCAGCCCAGCGCCACGGCCTTTGCCGTGCGGGACGCCAACTTGAAGCGCATCGTGACGGCTTATGGGTTGATCTGTCTTTTTGCCGCCGCACTCGCTTTCGTGGTTCTGCGCGCGCTCACCGAGCGCAAGCAGTCCGAGCAGGCGCTCCGCGCGAGCGAGGAGCGCTTTCGCCTATTGGTGGGGCGGGTCACGGACTACGGCATCTATATGCTCGACCCTCGGGGCCGCATCATCATCTGGAACGAAGGCGCGGAACGCATCAAAGGATATCGCGCCGGCGAGATCATCGGACGGGAGGTGAGCCGTTTCTACACCGCCGAGGATGTCGCGCGCGGCCACCCAGCGCATTTATTGAAGACGGCCGAGACCGAAGGCCGCGTGGAGGACACGGGCTGGCGGGTGCGCAAGGACGGCAGCCGTTTCTGGGCCAGCGTGGTCATCACCGCCTTGCGGGACGATCAGGGGGTTCTGCGCGGTTTCGGCAAAGTGACCCGCGATCTGTCCGAGCGCAAGCGCTTCGAAGAAGAGATTCTGGAGCGTAACAAGCAAATCGAGGCGGCCAACAAGGAGCTGGAAGCCTTCAGCTACTCGGTGGCGCATGATCTCCGCGCGCCGCTGCGCGCCATGGACGGATTCTCGCGCATCCTGGTGGAGAAGCACGGCGCCGATATGCCGGAGGAGGCGCGGCGCTATCAGAACCTGATCCGCGACAACGCCCGGCAGATGGGACGGCTGATCGACGATCTGCTCGCGTTCTCCCGCTTGAGCCGGCAGCCCGTCAACCGCCGCCCGGTGGCGCCGATGGAAATCGTCCGCGAGGCGCTGCACGACCTCGGCCACGATCTTAAAAACGGCGCCGAGATATCCGTCCAGGAGCTGCCCGGCTGCCTGGCCGACCCGTCGCTGCTCAAACAGGTCTATCTGAATCTTCTCTCCAACGCGGTCAAATACAGCCGGCCCCGGGAGGCCGCGCGCATCGAGGTCGGCTGCGCGAACGGCAACGGCGAGCAGGCCTACTATGTGCGCGACAACGGCGTCGGCTTCGACATGAAGTATGCCGGCAAGCTTTTCGGCGTCTTTCAGCGCCTGCACCGGGCCGAGGAATACGAAGGGACCGGGGTCGGCCTCGCCATCGTCCAGCGCATCGTCCATCGCCACGGCGGGCGCGTTTGGGCCGAGGCCGAGCTCGACAAAGGCGCGACGTTTTATTTCACCCTGGCAGGCGAGGTCCAATGACGGACAAACCCGTGGAGATCCTGCTGGTCGAGGATAACCCGAACGACGTGGAGCTGACCCTCCACGCCTTGCAGAAAAACAACCTCACCAACCGCATCGAGATCGCGCGGGACGGCGCCGAGGCGCTCGACTTCATCTTCTGCCAGGGCCCTTACGCCGGCCGCTCGATCGACCAGCCGCCCAGGGTCATCCTGCTCGACTTGAAGCTGCCCAAGGTCGACGGCCTGGAAGTCTTGAAGCGCCTCAAAGACGATCAGCGCTCCCGGACCATCCCGATCGTCGTGCTCACCTCGTCGCGCGAAGAGTGCGACATCGTCGAGAGCTATAAGTTGGGCGTCAACAGTTACATCGTCAAGCCGGTGGACTTCGAGCAGTTTACCGAGGCGGTGCGGGGTCTGGGGCTTTATTGGCTGCTGCTCAATCAACCCCCTTCGGCCTAGGAGCGAGATAGAGAACTTATGGCCACCTCGCTCAATGTGCTGATTGTGGAAGACCGGCCGGCCGACGCCGAGCTGATGGTCTACGAGCTGGAGCGGGCCGGGTTCGACCCCGCCTGGAAGCGCGTCGACACGATGGAGGACTATCTGGCGGAGCTGGAGAAGCGGCCCGACGTCATTCTAGCCGACCATACCCTCCCGACTTTCAACGCGCCCAAGGCCCTGGAGATTCTCCTGGGGCGCGGCCTCGATATTCCCTTTATCGTGGTCACGGGCAGCATCAGCGAAGAAGTCGCGGTCGAGAGCATCAAGATGGGCGCGGCCGACTATATCCTCAAAGGCCACATGACGCGCCTCGGCGAGGCGGTCGTGCGCTCACTCAGGGAAAAGCGTCTGCGCGAGGAGAAACAGCGGGCCGAGGACGCGCTCCGCAAACGCTACCGGGAGCTGCAAACACTGCAGGAGATCAGCCAGATCATTCTCACTTCGCCCGACCGGCGGGCGGTGCTGGACCGGATCCTGGAAAAGGCGATTTCCATCGGCTCGTTCGACATCGGCGTGATCCGGCTGTTCGACCGGCGCACCGGAGTGGTCACGCCGGCGGCCGCGTGGGGCTACCAGGACCCGGAGAACGTCGGCCGGCACAATCAGCGCGCCGACGGCGTGACGGGCGGGATACTGGCGTCGCGCGCGGCGACCTTGAAGGCGCCGCACATCGAAGAAGACGTCCAGGGCAGCAAAGCATTCAACGCCTGGAAAAGGGAAAACGTCCAATCGGCCATCGTCATCCCGGTCCGGGCCGACGAGGACGTGCTGGGAGTCTTTCAGCTCGGCAGCCGCTCGCAGCGGGTGTTCGATCCGGAGGAGGTCCATCTGCTGCAGACGATCACCGACCAGATGGGCATCGCTATCCAGAAGTCGCGCCTCAACGAAGAAACCGAGCAAAACCTAGAGCGCATCCGGGCGCTGCACGAGATCGACCTCGCCATCACCTCGACGCTCGAGCTCGACACGATTCTCAAGGTCCTGCTGGAAAAGATCGAGATTTTTCTTCCCATCGCGGCGGCGAGCACGGTCCGGCTGCTGAACCGCGAGACGCAGGAGCTCGAGTCGCTCGCCTGCCGCGGTCTCGACGACCCGGAATGGAAAGCCCAGCGGCGGAAGCTCCTGGACGGACGGTCCAAGGACATCGTGGAGACCAAAGCCCCGCTGTCGGTCCGCGACATCGGGACAGATCCGCGCACCCACAACCAGGTTTTTTTCCGCAAATACGGGCTGATTTCGTATATCGGGGTTCCGCTGATCGTCAAGGACGAAGTGCTGGGGATCCTCGGCCTCTACACCGTACGGGAGCACGAGTTCACCCCGGGCGAGATCGAGTTTCTCAACACGCTCGCCGGCCAGGCCGCCATCGCGATCCACAACGCGCAGCTCTTCGAGCAAAGCCGCAACCAGGCCGACGATCTCCAGAAGGCCAACAAGGTCAAGGACGAATTCTTGAGCGTCATGTCGCACGAGCTCCGGACGCCTCTCAGCGTGGTCATGGGTTATACGGGCATGGTGCGGGAAAAAATGCTCGGCGACATCAACCCGCAGCAGGAAGAGGCTTTGCAAAAGGTGCTCAGCCGCGCCGCCGAGCAGCTCCACATGATCAACAGCATCATGCAGACCACCCAGATCGAGTCGCACGCCGTCCTCTCGGAGCGGCATCTGGTCAATCTTTCGGACTTTCTCGCCCACCTCAAATCGGATTACGAGCTCACCCGCGACAAGCACCATCTGGCGCTCGACTGGGACTATCCTTCCGAGCCGGTGCCTTTCGTGACCGACGGCGGCAAGCTGAGGCAGATCATTCTCAACCTGGTGGACAACGCGGTCAAGTTCACCGACCAGGGCGGGGTCACCGTCAGGCTCGGCGTCGGCTCTTCCGCGCCCGCGTCGGCGAAGGCGGCCGGCAAAACCGGCAGCCGGGGCGGGGCGCCGATATGGGTGGAGCTTAAAGTCGCCGACACCGGAATCGGCATCCCGGCGGAAAAAATTCCCCGCATCTTCGAAAAGTTCTACCAGGTCGACAGCTCCGAGACCCGGCTCTACGGCGGCGTCGGACTGGGATTGTACATCGTCCAGAAGTTCACGCAGATCCTGGGGGGCACCGTCGACGTCGAGAGCGAGCCGGGAAAAGGGTCGACCTTTACGGTCAGGCTGCCCCTGGAAAATTGAGCGCCGAAAAAAGAAAGATGGACTTCCCGAGTACGGCCGCGGCACCGGAAAAAACGCGTGCGACAGCCCGCTTCCCGCTGTTCGCGCTGGTGGCTCTCGCCGCGTGCGCGGGTCTGGCCGCCTGCCAAAAGACGGCGGCCCCGGAGCAGTCCTCGCTCCGGGTCGGGGTCTATCTGGCGCAGGACTACCTTCCCATTTTCGTGATCCAGGAGCAGGGGCTCGACCGCAAGCAAGGCATCGAGCTGAAGCTGGAGAAAAAACTGTATCCGGGCGGCGCCGCCGTCATCGAAGCCATCGCGGCGGGTTCCATCGACCTGGGCAACGCCGGCAGCGTGCCGCTCCTTTCCGCCGCCGCCGCGGGGCTCGTGCCGGATAAAGTCATGGCCGCCGCCGGCAATAGTTTCGCCGATCGCGATCATCCGGCTTCCCCCGTTCTCGTCGCCAACCACGTGAAAGGATGGCAGGACCTGCAAGGGAAGGTGATCGCCGTCAATGCGGCCAACAGCATCCAGGGAGTCGCCGTCAAAGCCCGGCTGAAGATCGAGAACATCCGGGATTACAAGCTGGTGGAGATGTCCTTCGCCAATATGGGGCTGGCCGTCGCCGGAGGCAACGTCGCGGCGGCCGCCATGTACGAGCCTTTCTTCAGCCAATCCCTTCTGCGCGGCGACGGGAAAGTGCTCGACTGGATCATCGGCGGCCCGCCCTTCGAGCGCATGATGACGACGATGATCACATTCAGCGCCGAGCTTTACCGCCACAAACCCAAGACGGTGAAAGCGTTTCTCCGCGCCCATCTGCAAGCGGTCGAATGGATCAACCGCAATCCCGATCGCGCCCGCGCCGTGCTCGCCAAGTGGATGGAGCTCAGCGCGGAAGTCGGACGGAAGATCCAGCTCCTGCGCTGGCCGCCGGACGGGCAGAACGACGCGGCCTCGCTGGAGCAGATCCAGTCGGTGATGATCGAGCTCGGCATGCTCAAGGCGAAAATCCCGGTGGCTCAAATCTACGACGAAACGCTGCTCAAGGAAGTCCTCGCCGAAAAACGCTAGATGAGATTCGGGAACCTTCAATTATCCGGCAAGCTGTCCGCCCTGGTCATGCTTGCCGTGTGCCTGACCGCCCTGGCGAGCGGCTTCGTGGCGATCTTTATCGGCCGGTCCATCATGCGGGAGCGCGCCAACGAGGCCAACCTCAACAGCGTGCAGGTTTACGCCAGCGCCGTCGGTTTTTATCTCGATAACGCGCGCTCGCTCCTGGAAGCGGCCGCGGGGTTGACGCCGGACCTGCTCGCCCGGCCCG
This sequence comes from Binatia bacterium, assembly GCA_036394475.1. Lineage (GTDB taxonomy): Bacteria > Desulfobacterota > Binatia > UBA9968 > UBA9968 > JAJPJQ01. Next base: position 3,029 of record DASWFA010000477.1, on the reverse strand, counting down.
AGTTTAGCGGCGCCGGGACGCAGGGGCTGGCGGCGAAAGATGCGCCGGAGCGGCGCATCGCGGCGGCGATCTTCGAGCACGCGAGCGTATTCGAGTACGTCATGCTGCTGCGCGCCGACGGCTCGGTCTACCTGGTCGAGCCGTACGATTTTCAAGCCGGGCTCGCGCGCGCCGAGGTGGCCTTCACGCCGTGGTATAAAAAACTGCTCTTCTCCGGCCAGACCATCATCAGCAACCTGCACATCTCCACGGTCACGCAGCGGCCGACCGTCACCGTGGCCGCGCCGCTGTTCGGGCCGGGCGGCAAGCTCGCCGGCATCTGGGCGGGGGGGCTCAAGCTGGCGGAGCTTTCCAAAATCGGCCACGAAGGGGGGGAAAGCGAGAAGCGCCAGCGCTGGGGATACATCACCGACCAGCACGGCTTGATCGTGGCGCATCAGTCCAATCCCAAGTACGTGCAGGAACAGACGGACTTCGGCTCGGTCCCTTCCGTCCGGGCCGCTCTGGCGGGACAGCGGGGCGCGGGCCAATGGTTCAACCCGATCGAAGGCGATGAAAAGCTCGGCGCCTATATGTCGCTCACGGACCTGGGCTGGGCCGTCGTCTATGTGACTCCGGCGGCGGTCGCCTACGCGCCCATCGACCGGCTCACCCGGAGCATCCTTCTGACGTCGTTCGCGATTTTCTTGCTGATGGGCACGGCCGCATGGGCCATCGCCCGGCGGATGATCCTGCCGCTCAAAAATCTCGCCCTGCTGACCGACGAGATCGCCGCCGGCAACTACAGCCGCCGCATCGAGGTGCACAGCGGCGACGAGATCGAGCGGCTCGCCGGCAAATTCAACCAGATGGCCGAGGGCCTGTCCCAGAAGGAAGCCGAGCTCCGCCATCGCAACGAGCAGCTGCAGGACAGGAACCGGGAGCTCAGCGCGTTTTCCTACTCGGTCTCGCACGATCTCCGCGCGCCGGTCCGCCATATCACCGGCTTCGCGGAGATCCTGCAAAAAAAAGCGGCGGAAAAGCTCGACGAGGACTGCCGCCGCTACCTGGGGACCATCCTCAAGTCGGCCCACCAGATGAGAAACCTGATCGACGATCTCCTGGCCTTCTCGCGCATGGGGCGGGTCGAGATGCAGAACACCCCTCTGAGCCTCCAGCAATTGGCCAAGGAAGCCCTGGAGAACCTTCAATACGACACCCAGGGGCGGGCAATCGAGTGGAAGATCGGCGACCTCCCCCTGGCGTCCGGCGATCCCGCCCTGCTGCGCCTCGCGCTGGTGAACCTGATCTCCAATGCGCTCAAATTCACCCGCAAGCGCGAAAAAGCGGTGATCGAGATCGACAGCATCGGCGACAGCCCGGACGAAACGGTGGTTTTCGTCCGCGACAACGGCGTCGGGTTCGACATGCAATATTCGGACAAATTATTCGGCGTCTTCCAGCGGCTGCACAGCGCGGAGGCCTTCGAGGGCACCGGCATCGGCCTCGCCAGCGTGCGCCGCATCATCCTGCGCCACGGGGGCCGCGTCTGGGCCGAAGGCTCGGTAGACGGCGGCGCGACTTTTTACTTCTCACTGCCCAAATTCGTCAAGGAGGATTTTCATGGAAAAACCCAAGCGCATCCTGCTGGTTGAAGACAGCGCCAACGACATCGAGCTCACCATGCTGGCGCTGGCCGAGCACAACCTGGCCAACGAAGTCGACGTCGTCCGCGACGGGGCGGAGGCCCTGGACTACCTGTACCGCCGGGGAAGCTTTGCCGCGCGCGAGTCGTCCAATCCGGCGGTCGTCCTGCTGGACTTGAAGCTGCCCAAAGTGGACGGGATCGAAGTCCTGCGGCAAATCAGGGGCGAGACCCAGCTCAAGATGATTCCCGTGGTGGCGCTCACCTCGTCGCGCGAGGAACAGGACCTGATCGAGACCTACAAGCTCGGCGTCAACGCCTACGTGGTCAAGCCGGTCGATTTCCATCAATTCGTGGACGCCGTCAAGAAGCTCGGCGTCTTCTGGGTATTGATCAACGAAGCTCCGCCGGGAACGGCGAGAAAGTAGGCCGCGAGACACCGCGAAGCTCCCTTTTTCCGCGCTCCGATCGCTCGGCCGCCTATTGCCTCCGTTTAGGAAATGGATTAGCTTACATCCGGAGGTAGAAAAAAATGTTCGGCATCGGCATGCCGGAGTTGATCTTGATCATGGCGCTCGCCCTGATCGTCCTCGGACCGAAAAAGCTCCCGGAAATCGCGCGCGCGCTGGGCAAGGGACTGGCGGAGTTTCGCCGCGCCACCGACGAGCTGAAAGAAGAGCTGAGCCACGTAGAGAGGGACATCGACGAGTCTTCCCGGAAGGCGCCGGAAGCGGAGCCCCACCCGGCCGCCGGCGCGGAGACCTCCGCCGCGCCTCCCCCCGGCCATCCGGCCCCCGCGGACGAGAGTGAAAGAAAATTCAAGTAGCGAGGCGTTCGCGGACGCCCGGATGCCGTTCACCGGGCACCTGTCGGAGCTGCGCTCGTGCCTGATCAAATCCCTGCTGGCCGTCGCGGTCGGCTTCGCCGTCTGCTACGCCAACGTCGAACGGCTTTTCTTTTTCCTCACCCGCCCCCTCACGCGGATCGACAGCCCCGGCCTGACGCTCATCGGCACCGCCGTCATCGAGGCCTTTTTCACCAAAATGAAAGTGGCCTTCATCGCCGGGCTGATCGTCGCCCTGCCGGTCATCCTGTGGCAGCTCTGGCGCTTCATCGCCCCCGGCCTCTACGAGCACGAGAAACGCTACGCGCGGAGCTTCGTCTTCTTCGGCACCCTGTTTTTCCTGCTCGGCGCCTGGTTTTGCTACAGCGTGGTTTTCCAGCTCGGGTTCGGCTTTCTCATCCGGCGCTACGAGGCGATCCAGGTCCGCCCCGCGATCCGCGTGGGCGAGTACCTCTCGTTCGCCTCCCGGCTCGTGCTCGCGCTCGGGATCGCCTTCGAGCTTCCGGTGGTCGCCTACTTCCTGACCCGCATCGGGCTGATCGACCACAGGTTCATGATCCG
>DASWFA010000476.1:0-2787 GCA_036394475.1 Binatia bacterium | reverse complement strand
CCCTCAAAGAGGCGATCAAGAAGGACAAGGCGCGGACCAATATCCTGAAAATCTCCGAGCTCGGGCTGGTCGAGATGACCCGGCAGCGGAGCCGCGAGAGCTTGGAAAACACACTCACGAGCCCCTGCTCCTACTGCCAGGGCCACGGGCGGGTGAAATCGAACGTGACGGTCGCCTACGAGATTTTACGGGCGATCAAAAAGGAAAAGAGCCATCTGCAGGACGGCAAGCGCATCGTCGTCCGGCTCCACCCCGACATCGCCAATTTTCTCTACGACGACGAGAACCAGAGCCTCGACTTCCTCGAGCGCGAGATCAACCACAAGATAATCTTGAAGGCCGCTGAGCGGCTGCGCCACGATCAGTACGAAATCTCGACGATGTAGCTCAGGCCGGTGAAAACGTCCATATGCATCGTTGCGCTCGACCCGCTTCGCGTCGACGTACAACAAGAGTACGCCTTCGCTCGCGGCCCATCGCGCGCCTCGCCTCTGGCGCGTTTTGACCGGCCTGAAAAGTCGTTCCTAATCCAATCGTATAATATTAATTTTTCGGCCACGCCATGATGTCCGCGTCGCGCCGGAGCTTCTTCGCGTCGTAGACTTCCTCGTGCGCGAAGTCTGAAATCCTTCTTCTGGGCTTAGCCTTGGGCCAGGCCTTGGCGTGGCCTATCGGCATGATCCAGAGGAGCCGGAGCGGCTCGGGCACCCCGAACAGCTCGCGCAGCTCGTCCTTCACCTCGTCGCGGACGGACACCCACACGGTGCCGAGGTTCATGCTCGCCGCCATCAGCATCATGTGCTGGACCGAATTGGCGATGCTCGCCTGCAGGAGCTTTTCCCGGTCGCCCGGCTGGCGCGTGGTTAAATAAGCGCGCATCGTGCGCGGGTCGGCGCAGCAGAGCACCAGCACGCTCACGTCGCCGACGTAATCTTTCTTCAGTCCCTTGTAGTGCACCGGGTCCTCGCGCTTCCGCTGCTTCCATTCTTCGTCGTAGATCTTCCGCACGCGCTTCATCTTCTCGCGGTCGCGCGTCACGACGAACTCCCACGGCTGGGTGTTGGCGCCGGAAGGGGCCCAGCGGGCCGCCTCCAGGATCGTCTCGAGCTGCTTCCCGCTCACCTTGCCGCTTTTGTAGACCCGGACGCTCCGCCGGGCGCGGATGATATCCAAAAGAGCCTTGCTGTCCATGAGCCTGGCATACCATCCCGTCGCATTTTTTGCGAGCCGGAGGCGCCGCGCTTGCTATTCCATCAAAATATCTATATATTTCAATATGTGGATTGGGTGCGCACGCTCAAGGCCCTGGCCGACCCGACCCGCCTCCGGATACTCGGGGCGGTGGCTGAAGAGGAGCTGACCGTCGGCGAGATCCAGGAAGTGGTCGCTTCGGTGCAGTCCGCGGTGTCGCGGAACCTGGCGATTCTCCGCGAGGCGGGCTTCGTCCGCGACCGGCGCGACGGGACCAACGTCTATTTCTCGCTCCGCCGCGACATGGCGGGGCCGGCCAAGCGGCTCTTCGATTCGGCGGCCGAGGGGCTCGCCGGCCTGCCGGAGGCGAAGGAAGACCGGCGGCGGCTCCAGCGCTGCCGGGAGAACCGCGCCCGGCAGTCGCGCGACTACTTCGAGGCGGTCGCGGGCGACTGGGAGCGCATCCGCAAAAGCTGCTTCGACGAGCGGCTGGGCTCGCTGGCGCTGGAGAAGCTCGTGCCGCGAAACCTGACGATCGCCGACGTCGGCTGCGGCACCGGGAGCCTGACTTTCGAGCTCGCCCGCTTCGCCCGCAAGGTCGTCGCCGTCGACCTGTCCGAGGAGATGCTCCGCCGGGCGCGCCAGCTCGCCAGAGACCGGAAAGTCGAAAACGTCGAGTTCCGCCGCGGCGACGCGGAGAAGCTGCCGCTCGCTTCCGCGTCGGTCGACACCGCCTTTTCGGTCATGGTGCTCCACTTTCTCAAAGACCCGGCGCGGGCGGTCGGCGAGCTCGTCCGCGTCACCCGCCCCGGCGGCTCGATCGTTCTGCTCGACCTCGTGCCGCACCAACAGGAGTGGATGCGGGGCGAAATGGCCCACCTCTGGCTCGGCTTCGACCGATCGTTGATCGAGAAATGGCTGCGCGCCGCCGGCGCGGCCGAGGTGGAGTTCGAGCTGACCGGCAGCTACGCGGGCGGGAAGGCTAAAAAGAACGGCAAGCGCCCGGTGGAAATTTTCGTCGCGCGCGCGATAGTCAATAAAAGTTCAAAACCAAGAAGTAAAACTTAAAATATGGAAAACACCGGCGACAAGTTACGGCAGCTGTTGTCCGAGCGCATCCTCGTCATCGACGGCGCGATGGGCACGATGATCCAGGCGCTCAAGCTCGACGAGGCGGCGTTTCGCGGCGCGCGCTACGCCGGCCACGCGCGGCCGCTCAAGGGCTGCAACGACCTGCTCGCGGTGACGCGCCCCGAGGCGATCGGCGAGATCCACCGGAGCTTCCTCGAAGCCGGCGCCGACATCATCGAGACCAACTCGTTCAACTCGAACGCGATCTCGATGGCGGACTACGCTCTGGAGAGCGAAGTCTATGCGATCAACGTGGCCGCCGCTCAGGTAGCGCGCCGCGCCGCCGCAGCGGCGTCGACGCCGGAGAAGCCGCGCTTCGTCGCGGGCGCGATCGGTCCGACGAATCGAACGGCGTCGCTCTCGCCCGACGTCTCCAATCCCGCCTTTCGCGCGACGACGTTCGACGAGCTTGTCGAAGCGTACTACGAGCAGGTGCGCGGTCTGGTGGACGGCGGCGTGGACCTG
>DASWFA010000475.1:0-1507 GCA_036394475.1 Binatia bacterium | reverse complement strand
CTCGGCAGCCATAAGAAAGAGCCGGGAATGCCGACGGCGACCGGGGGCAAGATGGATCTGGCGAAAGTCGCCGAGGGCAGCGGCATCGCCCGCGCCCACACGATCGACGGCGTCGCGGCGTTCGAGCAGCAGGTGAAGGCGGCGCTCGGGTCCGACGGGCCGCACTTTATCCGGGCGAAAATCGCCGCCCTGGACGACGACCGGCCGAAGACGGCCGCGCGCCGCATTCCCGACCCGCGCGAAAACAAGTACCGCTTCGCCCAGTACATCGAGCGCACCGAGGGCGTCGCGATCCTCGGCGGCGGGTTGGGAAAGTTTTCCTGACGGGGCAAAGGACGGATCCATGGTCGAGCGAAAACTAAAAGCCGGTCTCCGGGCGCTGGTTTTGTTTCTATTATTGATTCCGGTGGGCGCGCGCGCGGCGGAGCTCAAGAAAATCATCTTTGGATACTCGACGATCGGCGCGATGGCGGCCGGCGCCTGGATGGCGAAAGAGACCGGCGCCTTCGAGCGCAACGGCATCGCCGCCGACCTGATCTACATCTCCTCCGGGCCGGTCGTCGTGCAGGCGCTGCTGGGCGGCGACTTGCAGGCCGGCATCGCGGCCACCAACTCGCTCATCGCCAGCGTCCTCAACGGGGCGCAGCTCGTCTCGGTGGCGAGCACCGCCAACCGGCCCTACCACCGCCTGTGGGTGCAGCCGGAGATCAACCGGCTGGAGGAGCTGCGCGGCAAGATCCTGGGCGTGACCCGCTTCGGCTCGGTGACCGACAACCTGTCGCGCATCCTGCTCAAAAAAAACGGCCTGGAGAACGCGGTGAGCATCCGGCAGATGGGCGGCACGCTCGAAGTCGGCGCGGCTTTCTCGCACCGCCAGATCGACGGCGCGGTCACCTCCACGCTGCGCGTCGATCCGCAGGCAAAGCCCAAGCTCCTGGTGAAGCTCGAGGACATGGGCATCCAGTACTCCATGGACGTCATCGCCGTGTCGCGCGATTACAACCGCCGGAGCCCGCAGGCCGTCGAGGCGATGGTCCGCGCCTACGCCGAGGGCGTGGCGGCGATGCACCACGACAAGCCGACCGCGCTGAAGGCGATCGCGCGCTATTCCCGGATCAACGACGCCAGGGTGATCGAGGATATTTACCAGGACTCGATCGTCTATCTGGAGAAAGTGCCGCGGCTCACCGCCGAAGCGTCCGCGCCGATTTTGGAGTTCATGGGCAAAAAGGTGCCCCAGGATACCTTCGCCGACAACTCGGTCGTCGATCGCCTGGAGCGCGAGAAGTTCATCGACAAGCTGTACAAGAAACCCTAAAGCCGCCGCGCGGCGGTCGCGCCATTTTCGGATACGAAGAGGAGACATGAAGCCCCGATCCACGGTGATGGGCAAAAACGGCATGGTCGTCTGCAGCCAGCCGCGGGCGTCGCTCGCCGGCGTCGAAGTGCTCCGGCGCGGCGGCAACGCGGTCGACGCGGCGGTGGCGACCGCGGCCGTCCTGGGCGT
>DASWFA010000474.1:0-4585 GCA_036394475.1 Binatia bacterium | reverse complement strand
GCTTCGGCGGCGCGCGCCTCGATAGCACCGCTTTTCCCGCCATGGACGGCGCGATCGACACCGTGGACTTCAGCGGCTGGGCCTTTTTTTGCCGCCGCGACCAGCCGGCGCGGCTCGCCTACGACATGGCGCTCGCGGTCGACCGCTGCCGGGACAGGATCGAGGCCGACCACCTCGACCGCCGGGCGATGACGATGGCGGATTTCTGCCGCGGCAGCGACGGCGGGCCGCTGACGATTCCGCTCCATCCGGGGGCGCGGAAGTATTACCGGGAAAAGGGATATTTATAACTGATCCTAGACGAACGGGATCGAGCGCGCACGCGCCGAAGAGCCGGTTATCAAGAGAGATGCTTCGCTGCGCCCAGCATGACAGATCGTGAAGCGCCGAGAATAATTTTTATCATCCTGAGCCCTTCGGCGGAGTCTACCCTGAGCACGGTCGAAGGGCTCAGGGTAAACTCCGCGAAGAGATCTCTCCGGAGGTCGAACATGGCCCGACGATTTCTGTTCACCGTCTTAACTTTCCTGGTTTTCCCTTTTTCCACCCTTCACGCCCAGACGACCGAATCGAAGCTGGCCTGGCTCGACGCGCTGCCGCCGGCCGAGCGCCAGGCGCGGCTCGTCGAGGCGGCGCGCAGGGAAGGCGAGGTCGTCGCCTACGGCAATCTCGACCTGGCGGCGATGCAGGCGATCGTCGACGGCTTCACGAAAAAATATCCGTTCCTCAAGGCGAGCCCCGTGCGCGTCTCGGGCGCGGGGATCATCACGCGCGTCGAATCGGAGATGCGCGCGGGCAAGGCGGCCGCGGACGTGATCGACAGCGGGCAGCTCGGCATGCTGGCCTTGATGGACAAGAAAATGATGGCGCGCTACCGCTCGCCCGAGCGGCAGCTTTTTCGCGAGGGATTCAAGGACAAGGAGGGCTTCTGGACCGCCTACATGACCAACGTCATGGCGAGCGCCTATAACACGCGGCTGGTGAAGAAGGACGAGGCGCCGGCGAAGATCGACGATTTCTTGAAGCCCCGCTGGAAAGGCAAGCTCGCGATGGACAGCCAGTCCTACGTCTGGTTCGGGACGATCCTGCAATACCTCGGCGAAGAGGCGGGGCTCCGCTTCATGAAAAGGTTGAACGAGCAGAGCCTGACCCACGTGCGCGGCCGGCGGCTCGCGAGCCAGCTCGTCTCGGCGGGCGAGTTCGACATGACGGTCGAGACCAACTTGAACTCGGTCCTGACGTTCGCCGGCCAGGGCGCGCCGCTCTGGTTCGCCCCCATCCAGCCGCTGTTCTACAGCCCGAGCCTCGTCTATCTCGCCCAGGGCGCCCCCCACCCGCACGCCGCGGCGCTCTTCATCGACTACCTGCTGTCGGAGGACGGCCAGCGCGTGATCGTATCGACCAACCGCATGGCGGCGAGCAGCCGGGTGAAATCGAAAGAAGCGCAAACGCTGGAGGGGCTGGACATCCGCATGCCGGACATCCTCGACATCGGCCGGCGCTACAACGCAATCGGCGGCCAATACCGCGAGATTTTTCCCGGGGCGAGATAAAAACTATTGCTGGTTTCTGGTTTTCGGATAATGCAAACTGCCGGAAATATCCTTCACGGAGTTTACCCTGAGCCCTTCGACCGTGCTCAGGGTAGACTCCGCCGAAGGGCCCGGGATGACACAGACTTGCCGGACTCTTCGTTGTCGTTCTGAGCCGAGCGAAGAATCTCTCCGGCAACTAGAAACACAAAACTAGAAACTAGAAACTTTACCGGTCAGCGCTTCCGGCAGACGAGATCTCCCTTGGGAAACGGCAGGAGCACGCAGTCCACGCGCGGGTCGGTTTGCGCGCGGTTCAGGAGCTCGGTCTGGACGCGGGGCGAAGTCACGTTATCGACGACGAGCCAGCCGCCGGGCACGAGGCGGGGAACGATCTTCTCGTATATCTTGGCGTTGTTCTCCGGCGGCTCGATGTCGGAGAAGCAAAACGCGATCTCCTCGAAGCGGGTCGCGTAGTCGAAGGCGTCGCCGTGGAAGACCTGGACCGAATCCGCCGCGCCGGCGCGGGCGATGTTCTCCCGGGCCAGGGCGACCTTTTTTTCGTCGAGATCGACCGTGGTGAGCTGCACGCCTTTCGCCTTGGCGGCCAGCGACAGCCACAGGCTCGAGTAGCCGCCGCTGCTGCCGAGCTCGAGGAACGCGCCCGGCGGCGCCGACATCGCCAGGAGCGCGAGGCAGCGCCCGACGCCCACGTCGACGCTGCGGAGCGACGGCTGATCGCGCGCGGTCTGCTCCTCGAGCGCGCGCATCACCCGCTGCATATCGGCTGAAATGTCATGAAACACCTGGGCCTCCCTCGAGATTCTCGAACGGCACGCTGCGCCGGTTGATCTGCTCTTCGATATCGGCCGGATGCAGCTTGTCGGTGATCAAGACGAAATCGCCGTAGGCGCCGTGAACGGGGCCGAGCAGGTTGCGCTCGGGCAGGAGCCCGGGCTTCCGCGTGCCGAATCGGGGCAGGATCGAACGATATTTTTGATAGGTCTCGTACCAGTTGCGGATGAGCAGGATGTAAAAGTCGAGCGGCACCGGCGGCTGCTCGGCCTCCTTGCACAGCGCGGTCGAGGGCTCCCGGCGCCACTGCTGCGGGCGCGGAAAAATCCCGCGCGACATCATGTATTCGAAGCCGTCGCTCGTCGACTTGACCGCCTCCGCCACGGACGTATACCCGTGGGGCCGCGCCATTTCGACGCCGGCGACGAAGCTCGGCTGCACCAGCCCCGTGCCGAAGACCTCCACCGCGTCGCCCATCCAGCGCACCCAGTTGTCCCAGCCGACGCGATGCGCCTTGCCGGGGTTGATCCATTCGAAGAGACGCCTGTCCCACACCTCCATGTTGAGGTGGATCGAGTCGGCGCCCGCATCTTTGTATAGCTGCATCTCTTCCCGCGGGCGCGCGTTGACTTCGAAGGTGATCCTCGGGTTCCCCGCGCTCGCCTTGATGGCGCGGACGTACTCGCCGTAGAATTCCGGCTCGTTTTTTCCGTGCAGCGTCTTGGTGATGGTGCCGCCGCTGACCAAAAAACCGGGCGCGGCCACGTCATGGCTGCGCGCGTCGGCCGTGACGGCCTCGACCACGCGCACGACGTCTTCCACCGATTTGACCGGCGCGGTCAGCGTGAAGTCGCGCGACAGCTTCATCTGCCGGACGTTCTCGTTGATGTCGCAGAACTTGCACTCCTCCTTGGCCCCCCAGTACTGGCAGTTGCGAAAGATGGTGATGAACGTGCCGAACGCCACGATCTCGTGATAGGGCGTGCCGTCGGGCAGGCTCTCGGCGTAATAGTCGGGCGGCTTCGGGAACCGGATGTCGGCGATCACCCGGCCTTCGGTCGTGAGGACGAGCCGGCCGTCGACCACATCGATCAGGTAGGGAGAATGAGGCGAAAGCGAGGTCTGAATCGCCACCGGCTTCAAACCGTACGGCCCGTTGAGCACGACAAAGTGCTCGGGGACGCGCCGGTGCTCGCCCCTCTTGAACTCGGACATCGGCACGAGATCGTAAGAGAACAGCCGGTAGGACTTTACCAGCGCGCCCTCCGTGGCTTTGAGCGCGGCGTCGCTGAACCAATGACCGAGGCTCAGGAGATGCTGCTTGAGAATCGTCTCCTTGGGAACGTCCGGATATTTCTGGAAATACGATTCCAGCACTTCGGGATCGGATTCGTTCGCCGTCGAGATGTTGCCCATTTTTGGGGATCCTTCCGATCGTAACGAGAGAGGCCGGTCACGGTGTTCGATTCCCTTGACTTCTTATCTGCGGCAGAATTATATGTCAAGCAATATAGATTTTCACCACAAGGCGGGCGCAAGAGAGTTGTACCTCCGAGTAAAAATCTTTCTCTGTCTCGGCGGGCTGGCCGCCTTCGCCCTGCTCGGAGCGGGAGGAGCGCGCGCCGGTGAGGCGAAACCACCCTCGACCCTCGATTGGGAAAAGTCGGTCGACGCGGCCAAGAAGGAAGGCAAGGTAATCGTCTCCATCCCGGCCGGCGCCGAGCTGAGAAAGGGAATAGAAAAGGTTTTCAAGCAGCGCTTCGGCGTCGAGGCCGAGCTCAACGTCGGCTGAGCCGCCTCCATCGTCGCGAAAATCCAGCAGGAGTCGAGGTCGGGCGTGGCCGGTTTCGATGTCCATATGGGGGGCAGCGAATCGATGGTCACGGGGCTCCTGTCCGAAGGTATTTTAACTCCCCTCGAGCCGGCGATGGTTCTCCGGGAAATCAAAGACCCGAGCAACTGGTGGGGCGGGCACATCTGGGTGGACAACGCGAAGCGGTACATCTACGCCTCGCAGGCCTATCAAGTCGAGAACATTTGGTGCAACACGGACTTCGTGAAGCCCGAGGATGTTCGCTCCTTGTCCGACCTGCTGAATCCCAAATGGTCCGGCAAGATCGGCTACCTCGATCCGCGCAGTCCCGGCGCGGGCGCCTCGATGTGGTCTTTTCTCTGGAAGCTCAAGGGGGAGGACTACCTGAAGAAGCTGGCGGGCCAGAAGCTGTTCCTCAGCCGCGATCAACGGATATTGGCGGAAA
>DASWFA010000473.1:0-3039 GCA_036394475.1 Binatia bacterium | reverse complement strand
GTCGGTCCAGCTGTCGCCGCCGTTATTGCTCTTGAACACCGCCGACGGGCCGGTGCCGAGCACCAGCTCGCCGGACTTGGGATGCTGCGCGAGCGACCACGCTTCCTTGTAGAGAATCCCCTCGTTGATCGCGCGCCAGCTCGCGCCGCGGTCTTCGCTCCGAAAAACGCCGCCGCGGCCGGTCGCGGCGTACATGCGCCGCGGGTCCCAGCGGTCGATGACGACGGGCGACCTGAGCGCGCCCTGGTCCTGCAAGCCCGCCGGGCGCGGCTTGAAGCCGCCGTTTTCCGGCAGCGCCTGATAGAGTCCCTGCTCGGTGCCTATATAAAGGACGCGCTCCGCGCTCGCCATGGCATCCTCCCTTCGAGTTCCGGCATCAGGGAGCCGGGCCGATCGCTCCCGCGCGCTCCAGCTCCTCGGCCTGCCGGTCGCCGTAGCCCAGCTCCGCGAGGATTTTTCTCGTGTGCTCGCCGACGAGCGGCGGCGGCGCCGACGGAATTTTTTCCAGCCCTTGATAGCTTACCGCCGGCCCCACGAATTTCAATTTCCCGGCCCGGGGATGCTCGATCTCTTCGGTGAGCCCGAGGTGCTTCACCTGCGGGTCGTCCAGGACCTCGGCCATGTCGTAAAGCGGCGCCGCGGGCACGTCGTTCTCCTCCAGACGCTTGAGCCACTCGCCGCGCGTGCGGGCGGCGAAGGTCCTGGCCAGCTCCTCTTCCAGCGCGGCGTAATTTTTCCGCCGGTTATCGCGATTATTGAATCTCGGATCGGCGGCGAGATCGGTCCGGTCGGCGGCTTTCAAGAAAGCGCTCCAGAATTTTTCCGGCACCGAGCAGTGGATCACCAGCGGCAGGCCGTCTTTCGCCGGGAAAGCGAACGCGTGGGCGTTCTTGACCCGCGCGCGGCGGTCGGGGACCTGGCCCGTTCGGAGATAGCCGGCGGCGGTCTCGCCGATGAACGACAGCGTCGCCTGCAGGAGCGAGGTCTCGACCCGCGCGCCCCGTCCGCTTTTCCCACGCGCGAGGAGCGCGCCCAAGATGCCGTAGGCGGCCGACAGGCCGGTCGTGTAGTCCGAGAGCGCGATGCCCATGACCTTCGGCCGCTCCATGTCGGTGAGCAGGCTCAAAAGCCCGCTCCTCGCCTGGCCCAGCGTGTCGAAGCCGGGCCGGTCCGCGTGCGGCCCGCTCTGGCCGAAGGCGGAGATGGAGCAATAGATTAATTTCGGATTGAGCGCGCTGAGACTTTCATAGCCCAGGCCCAGCCGCCCGGCGGCTCCGGGCCGGAAGTTTTCCAGAAACACGTCGGCTTTTTTCACCAGCTCGAGGCAGACGTCGCGCCCGCGCGGGCTCTTGAGATCGAGCGCGAGGCTCTCCTTGTTGCGGTTCAGATGGGCGAAGTTCGGGCTGAACACCGCGTCCGGGGCGAAGTAGCGGTACGGGTCGCCGTCGGGCGGCGCCTCGACCTTGACGACGCGCGCGCCCAGGTCGCCGAGCAGCGCCGCGGCGTAGGGGCCGGTCACAAAGGTGGAGCATTCGACGACGGTGATGTCCGCGAGCGCGTTTACGGGCATGGAATCTTTGATCTCCGCCGTAAATCTCCCACGGTTTTCCCGGTTTATCAACCGTTATTGACAACCGGCCGCGCCCGGTGATAGGCCGGGCCTGAGGGGGGACTTTCCTATGGCTTTCGCCCGCATTCGCCACGTCGCCATTTACACGGAGAACTACAACAAGACCGCCGAGTTTTATAAAACCCTTTTCGGCATGAAGAAGATCACCTCGGGCATGACCGACGACAAGGGGAACTACGATCCGGAGCGCGGCCACTTCAGCGAAGGCGTCATCGGCCTCGCCCTTTTGCAGCGCCACGCCGGCATCCGCTCGGGGCTCGACCATTTCGGCTTCGAAGTCCAGTCGGGCGAAACGGTGATGGAACGGCTGAAAAAGAGCTATCCGGAAGTCCGGGTCACGAGCAGCCTGGCGCACGTCCCCTTCGCCGTCATGCGCATCCAGGACCCGGCGGGCACGCACATGGACGTCTCGCAGCAGGGCGTCGCCAAGGTGCGGGAGGGCTACCTGGAAGACGGCTGGGAGCAGCCGCGCCACCTGCACCACGTGGCGATCCGCACCGCCAGGCCCTCGTACCTGGCGGACTTTTACCGGGAGGTCTTCGAGCTCCGGCCGGTGGAGAGCGGCGCGGGCGACGGCCAGCTCTGCCTCAGCGACGGCAAGGTTTCGATCGTCATCATCCCGACCGAGAACAAGTCCTACCGCTCGATGACCGAGGGGCTCGACCACATCGGCTTCAAAGTGGAAGCTTTGAAAAAAGCCGAGCAGGACATCGCGGAGCTCGGCCGGACGCATCCCGAGTCGGCGCCCAGGCAGATCGACCTGGGGCGCTTCGGTCCGGCGACGCTCGCCGAGATCGACGCCTGCGCGCTCGGCCGCCGCTCGCTCGCCGACCCCGACGGCGTGCTGATGGATCTCGTGGAATGAGACGAAGCGCCGGCACCGCGCTCGCCCGTTTTCTCTTTGCGCTCGCGCTGGTCGCGCTCTGTCCCCATTTCCTATCGGCCGACGACAGAAAAATCATCGTCGGCCTCACCACCCGGACCGGCAGCAACTCGCTCCCGTTCGTCATCGCCGAGGAAAAAGGCTTCTTCAAGGGCGAGGGGCTGAACGCCCTCGTCGTCGTCATGCAGAACCAGGTGGTCGTCAACGGCGTGCTCAGCAAAAACGTCGATTACGGCGGGACGTTTTCCAACTTCGTCGGCGCCGCGCTGGCGGGGCTCCCGGTGCGGATCGTCATGTCGGTCATGGACGTCTCGGACCACGTGCTGGTCGCGAGCGGGGGCGTCAAGCGCGTCGAAGACCTGAAGGGAAAGATCGTCGGCATCAGCAGCTTCGGCGGCACGCCGCACAGCGAGGTCATCGCGGTCCTCAAAAAATACGGCATGAGCGAAAAGGACGTGACGTTTCTCCAGATCGGCGGCAGCTCGGCGCGCTACCAGGCGCTGGAAGCCGGCAATATCCAGGCCGC
>DASWFA010000472.1:0-3895 GCA_036394475.1 Binatia bacterium | reverse complement strand
CGGGAATCACCACCGGCGGCAGCGTGAAGGCAAAAGCCGTTCCCTTCCCCGCCTCGCTCTCCACCCAGATTCTCCCGCCGTGGGCCTCGACGATCATTTTACAGATCACGAGCCCCAGCCCGGTTCCTTTGTGCGCCGAGGTCTTGCCGCTCGCGCTCTGGCGATATTTTTCGAACAGCCCGCCGATCTCGCCGGGATCGATTCCCACGCCCGTATCCTCCACCCGGATTTGGAGCGCACCGTCCTTAGCCAGGGCGCGCACCTGGATCGCTCCCCCCTCCGGCGTGAACTTGACGGCGTTGCTCAGGAGATTCGCTAGAACCTGATCGAGGCGGCGCGGGTCGGCATGGATTCGCGGCAGCCGCTCCTCCGATCGGTACGCCAGGGCAATCTTTTTAGCCTTCGCGGTGTGGAGATGGTTCTCCACCGCGTTCTCCAGCAGGGCATCGATATCCGTCGCTTCCCGCGCGAGGTCGAGACGGCCGGCTTCGAGCTTGGAGAGGTCGAGAAAATCGTTGACCAGCTCGACGAGACTGGCGGTGTTGTTTTTGATCTTGCCGGTCCACTTTTTCTGCTCTTCGCTCACGGCGCCGAAATATCCGGCTTCCATCATCGCCGCGCTCGACGCGATGTTGGCGAGCGGCGCGCGCAGATCGTGCACGATCATGGCGGAAAAGTCCGCCTGGAGCTCGCCGGCCCGCTCCAAAGCGGCCGCCTGCTTTTTAGTCTCTCGATAGAGCCTGGAATTCGTCTGGCCGAAGTAGGTCGCCAGGGTCAACAGGCAGGAGAACAACACGCCCACGACGAGCGCGATTTCGTCCGTTTTCGCCGCCATCTCGTCGAGCGTCTCCGCCTGCGGCCAGATCCGCACGGCCCAGTTCAAATCGTAGAACGAAAGATCCAGGCTCTGGCTCCAGGTCTCGCCGGTCCGCAGGGCGTCGGACCGCCGGTACACCTCGCGCGATCCGTCGAGCACGGCCATCGAATAGCCCGGCAAATCGTGGTTGCCGACGACGATCTTCAGAAACTCGCGCGCCTGGAACAAGCCGGCGACGAAGCCCAAAAACTTCGGACCGCGGGAAATCGCCGCGTACAGGATGTAGCTGTTCTCGCCGCCCGGAAAATCCGCCGCCGAAGCGATCGACATCGCCCGGCGCGCCGCCGCCTCCATGGCCGCCCGCTGGCGCGGCTTGGCGCCGAGGTCGCGGCCGAGCGCCGCTTCGTGCTCTGCCTGTTGAGCCAGCCAGCGAATATGGCCGGCCGGATCGACCCAGGCGAAGGCCTGGAAGCCCGGCATGTAGTCGAGCAGCTGCGCGAAGTCGGATTCCCAGTCTTTGCGCGCGCCGGTCTCGAAATATTTCCCCTGCGAGGCCCGGCGCGCGAGATCGAGGGCCCTCGATTCCAGGTGCTCTTCGATTTTATCGCGCGCTTGAAACGCGCGTCCCAGAACCACGCGCTCGATCTGGCGCCGCTCCGAGCCCAGGATCGCCTGCCACAGAACGACCGTTCCGGTCAGCGCCGCCGCGCCGACCAGCAAAGGAAGCCAGCGCGCGACGGCGAACGCGCCCGCCGCCCGGGCGATCAGCGCAGGGCCGCGCGCCGGCCCGGCTATTTTATCTCGCATGCCGATTCAGAATCCCGAAAGCCCGACGAAAGAGTTAGCGCGCCGGAGGTGGTCGAGCCCCTGGTTTTACCGGTCGCAGGGTATCGTGAACGTGAACGTCGTGCCTTCTCCGGGCTCGCTTTCCACCCCGACCGTGCCGCCCAGGAGTTCGGCGAATTTTTCGACGATGTAAAGCCCCAGGCCGACGCCGCCGAAGACGCGGGTCTCGGAGCTGTCGACCTGGTAAAACTTGTCGAAGATCCGCGGGATCTCGTCCTGAGCCATGCCGATGCCGGTATCGGCCACCCTGAACCGGGCGTGATTTTTTCCATTCTCCCGCGTCACGCCGAGGGCGACCGTAACCTCGCCTTCGTAGGTAAACCGGACCGCGTTGGAGATCAGGTTTATCAGGATCTGTTTCACCTTGGCGCCGTCGGTCACGGCGAGCACGGCCTCCGCGGCATGGCTCCAATGGAGCGGCACCCGGTGCTTGTCGTAAATCAATTCGCAGTCCGATTGGAGGCGGACTAAAAGCTCCGTCAGGTTCACCAGCTGCTTTTCCGGCACCATCCCCCGGGATTCGATCTGGGTGGTCTGCATGATGGCGTCGATCATCCCCAGCTGGTCGTTGGCGCGGCCGAGGACTTTCTGCAGCGCCTCTTCCTGCTTCGGGTTGATCTCGCCGAGAATTCGCTCCTTCATCATCCCGATATATCCCATGATGACGCTGAGTGGGGTGCGGAGCTCGTGGGACATCACGCTCAGAAACTCGTCCTTGACCTTGTTCGATTTCGCCATCGCTTCGTAGATCCGGGAGTTGTTGATGGCGATGGCGGCCTGACCCGCGAGCGAAGTGAGAAATTGGATATCGTGCTCGGCGAATTCGTAGGCCTCCCTCGTGTAAAAAGAAATCACGCCGAGAATCTTTTCCTGGACGATGAGCGGGATGCCGAGATAGGAGACGAGGCCGTGGCGCCGGAAAAATTCCGGGTCCCGTATGCTCGGATCCGTCTGGACATTGGGAAGGATGCGCACGGCCTTGGTTGTAAACACCGCGTTGGGGATGCCGCGGCCGCCGCTCCACTCCTCGGCTCTCCACTCCTTGTCGTCCAGGTTCCAGCAGGCCACCGGCTCGAGAACGCCCGAGCTTTCGTTCAGCAGCCGGATCGTCGTGGCGGAATGCGGCAGGAACAAATCGATCTTTTTCAGCAGCACGTCCAGGACCGTTCGAAGGTCCAGGGAAGACATGATGGCGCGGTCGATTTCCCGGAGCGCTTGAAGCTCCTGGTTAAGGCGGAGATCTTCCCGCCGCTGGCTCAGATCCTGGGCCATGCGCGAGATGCTTCTGCCGAGGTCCCCGAGCTCGTCTTTCGAGTCGGAGGCCGTCTCGACCTCGAAGTCGCCGCGCGCGATTTGTCCGGTCGCGGCTTTGAGCTTCGAGATGGGCCTGGAGATCGTCCGGCTGACGAAGATTCCCGCTAAAATCGCCAGCATCGCGGAGCCCGCGGCCAAAAAAAGGATCGCCGACTCGCTGTACCGGATGAGCCGCACGGCTTTTTCCTGGGTTGCGTCCACCTCGTGTTTTTCATGCCGGATCAGCCCGTCGATATCCGCGCGCAATTGATTGACGGCCTCCTCGTAGCCGTTGAAGGCGGCCGCGCTCACCTTGCCCCGGGATTCCTGCTCGCGGAACATCGCTACGGCGCGCTCGACCATGCTCTTTTGTCCCGACAGAATCTTGCGTTTGAATTCGCGCTCTACCGTCTCGTTCGGCGGCTCGGGTTTGGCGATTCTTTCGAAGTCTCCCATGCGGCCGGCAAATCCGCCCGCCCACTCGAAAAACAGTTGTTTTTCTTTTGGATCGCCGGAGACGATGTAGGCGAAGCTCTCCTCCACGGCGCCCATGGCCTCGGACCTGATGGACTGGATCACATACAGGCTCGCGGTGTGAAAGGAGCCCAGCTCCCGTATTTGTCTATGGATGAAGAAAGTGACGACGACGCTCGCCAGCGCCAGCGGCAGACAGACGCCGAGGAGCGCCAGGATCAATTTATGGGATATCTTCACGCGGCCGCATCATATCCGAGGCGCTCCGAAGGTTACAACATCACGCGCGCGGGACTTCGGCGGGCAGCGTCACCGTGAACGCCGCGCCTTTTCCGACTTCGCTCCGGACCTCGATCGTTCCGCCCAGGAGGTCGGTGAATTTTTTGACGATGTAAAGCCCCAGGCCGACGCCGCCGAAGAGCCGGGTCTCGGAGCTGTCCACCTGGTAGAACTTGTCGAATATGA
>DASWFA010000471.1:0-5351 GCA_036394475.1 Binatia bacterium | reverse complement strand
GCGCAAGGCGACGATCTATCCGGCGAGCCACTACGTGACGACGGAAAAGCGGATGAAGCTCGCGGTCCAGGGCATCCGCGCCGAGCTCACGGAGCGCCTCGCCCAGCTCCGCGCGGAGAACAAGCTCCTCGAGGCGCAGCGGCTCGAGCAGCGGACGATGTACGATCTCGAGCTCCTGGACGAGATGGGCTTCTGCCCCGGCATCGAGAATTACTCGCGCCACCTGACCGGGCGGAGTCCCGGCGACCCGCCGCCGACGCTCTTGAGCTATTTCCCCGACGACTTCCTGCTCTTCGTCGACGAGAGCCACGTGTCGGTGCCGCAGGTGGGCGGCATGTACCGCGGCGACCGCTCGCGGAAGGAGACGCTGGTCGAGTTCGGCTTCCGCCTGCCGTCGGCGCTCGACAACCGCCCGCTCAACTTCGAGGAGTTCGAGGCGATGACGCACCAGACCGTCTACGTCTCGGCGACGCCGGCGGACTACGAGATCCAGCAAAGCGGCCGGGTCCTGGTCGAGCAGCTCATCCGCCCGACCGGCCTGATCGATCCGGAGATCAGCGTGCGGCCGGCGCGGAGCCAGGTGGACGACCTGCTCGAAGAGATCCGCAAGCGGGTGGAGAAAAAAGAGCGCGTCCTGGTGACGACGCTGACCAAGCGCATGGCGGAAGACCTGACCGATTACTACCAGGACTTGAACGTCAAGGTGCGCTACCTGCACTCGGACATCGAGACGCTCGAGCGCGTGGAGATCATCCGCGAGCTCCGGCGCGGGACCTTCGACGTTCTCGTCGGCATCAACCTGCTGCGCGAAGGGCTCGACATCCCCGAAGTCTCGCTGGTGGCGATCCTCGACGCCGACAAGGAGGGGTTCCTGCGCTCGGAGCGGTCGCTGATCCAGACCATCGGCCGCGCGGCGCGCCATATCAACGGCGCCGTCATCCTTTACGGCGACGGCGTGACCGATTCGATGAAGCGCGCCATCGACGAGACCAACCGGCGGCGGCGCCTGCAGACGGACTATAATCAAAAGCACGGCATCACGCCGCAGAGCGTGGTGCGCTCGCTCGGCACGCCGCTGGTGGAAGTCTACGAGGCGGACTACCTGACCGTGCCGCTGGCGGCGGAGTCGGCCGAGCGGTACGATGCCAGGGAGGATTCCCGGCTTGTGGAGCGCCTCAGAAAAGAGATGAAGCAGGCCGCGGCGAGCCTGGATTTCGAGCGGGCCGCCGAGCTGCGCGACCGGATCCGCCGGATCGAAGAGCGGGCGCTGGGCTTGAAGGACCCGCTGCTGGCCCGGGGGGCGGAAGGATGAAGCGAGCGATCGGCGATCGGCTTTCAGCGTTCGGCTCCGGATGGAAAATCGGATGCGCGGCGGCGCTGCTGCTGGCGGCCGCCTGCTGGCAGCCCGGCGACGAGCGCCAGGTCAAAAACGCCGTCGGCTCGTTTTACGACGTCTACATGAAGGTGCGCCCGTCCGGCGTGCCGCCGAGAGAGCAGCAGGCGGAGTTCAAAAAATTCATCTCCACCGGCCTCGCCGGCCTTCTCGACGCCGCCGCGAGCATGGAGGAGAACTCTTCCCGGGAAGCCCAGGGCCCGCCGCCGCCGCGGATCGAGGGCGATCTGTTCACCTCGTCGGACGAGGGCGCGGTCTCCTATAAAATCGTCCAATGCGAGATGCAAAAACCGGCGGCGACGTGCGTCGTCGAGCTGACCAACGCCGACGACAGAAACCGCGCCAAGCTCGCCTGGAAAGACCGGGTGTTCCTGGTTCAGGACGGCGGCCGGTGGGTCGTCGACGACATCGAATTTCTCGGCGACCAGCAGTTCATGCACCGCGGGCGCCTGAAAGACGTGCTCAAGCAGGTGATCGAGGAAGGCAAGACGGTTTGAAGAGGCGAGGGTGCGCGCCGCTCCAGGGAATATTTTTATCGCGTTGTCGGCGGTGATCGCGGCCCTGGCGCTGCCCGCCGCATCCCGCGGCCAGAGCCGCGACGACAAGGCGGCGATCGAACACGCCCGGGGCGTCTCCGCCGCCCGCCTCGAAGCCGGACTGGCCGATGTGCCGTTCGCGGATTGGTTGCAAAAGCGCCTCGGCCCGGCGGCGAGGGTGGATTGGGAAGTGAACGACTGCGGCGAACAGTCCGGCGACCCGTCCGACCGGAACCGCGACTTTCCCATCTGCGTCCAGGCGAGCGGCATGAAAAGCGCCGCTCTCAAGGCGACCGTGCTGATCGGCGTCGGAACGTTCAAGCGCGGCATCGCCGGCGCGCCGGAGGTGCGGATGATTTATCTCGAGCGCAAAGGCAAGGGCAGCGACCTGGACGCTCTGAAATCGCTGATGGGGGAGCTGGAGAAATAGGAGGCGAAGTGGGGCTGGCTGTCGGCCGGGAGGCTCGGCTTTTATCGGTCTGCTTATTGATTCTCGCCGCGTGCGCGGGCGGCGCCGGGGACGAAAAACAGGTCCGCGGCGCCGCGGGCGCCTTTTACGACCTTTATCTGAAAACCCGGCCGTCGGGCGTCCCCGACAAAGACCGGCAGGCGCAGCTCCAACCTCTGCTCTCCGATCAGTTGGGCGGCCTGTTGAGCGACGCCGCGGCCGTGGAGGCGAATTACGCCAAAGCGACCAAGGGCGAATCGCCGCCGCTGGTGGAGGGCGACCTGTTCACGTCGCTGTTCGAAGGCGCCGAGTCCTATCAAATCGCACAGTGCGAGATGCAGAAAAAGTCGGCCGCCTGCGCGGTCGCTTTCACCTATACCGACAGCCGCGACAAATCCAAGTTCGCCTGGACCGACCGCGTCTATCTCATTCGGGACAAGCAGAAATGGCTCGTCGACGACATCGAGTTTCTCGGCGCCTGGGAGTTCATGCACAAGGGGCGGCTCAAGGATTTGTTGAAGAACGTGATAGAAGAGGGGAAAAACCCGGCGGGGTGATGATCCCGTTCGCGATATTGCCCCGTCCCTACGCGTCGATCGTCTGGCCGCCGTCGATGACGAGCGCGTGGCCGGTGACGAAGGACGATTCGTCGGAAGCCAGAAATAAAACCCCGTAGGCGATCTCCTCCGGCCGCGCGATTCTCAGCAGCGCCTTGTTGCTGGCGGCCATGCGGGCGCGCTGCTCGTCGGTGAACTCCGGCGTCGGGCGCGGCGGGACGCCGCGGAAGCGCGCGGTCTCGACGCTGCCGGGGCAGACGCAGTTCACCCGGATGCCCTTGGGGCCGTAATCGAGCGCCATCTGGCGCGTGAGGTTCACGATCGCCGCCTTGGTCGCGCAATAGGCCGGATACTTCTCGCTCGCCAGCAGGCCGAACGTCGAGGCGGTGCTGACGATGTTGCCGCGCCCCTGTTTCAAGAACCGGGGGATGGCGGCGCGGGCGCCGTGGAAGAGGCCGTTCAAGTTCAAGTTAAGGATGAAGTTCCATTCTTCATCCGTGTGCTCGTGAAGCATTTTTCGGATGCCGCCGCCGGCGTTGTTGAATAAAATATCCAGGCCGCCGAAGCGCTCGACCGCATCCGCGACCATGCGGTCGCAGTCGGCCTGCGAGGTCACGTCGACGCGCGCGAAATGCGCCGCGCCGCCGTCCGCCGCGATCAGCTTGTCGATGCGCGGCTCGGTGGTTTCCTGGATGTCGCAGCAGACGACCTTCGCCCCCTCGCGCGCGAACAGGCGCGCGGTGGCGCGGCCGATGCCGCTGTTGGCGCCGGTGACGATCGCCACTTTGCCGCTCAGTCTGCCCAGGCCGGCGCCCAGTCCCGGATGCTCGTCGTTTTGGCTCATTTGATAAATCCTTCCGCTCGTTATTTGCCGTATAGCTGCTTCAAGAATCCCGAAGACTCCAGCTCCTGGACGAAGCTCATGTCCACGAACGATCTCGGATCGGCCGCCGCCGCCTTCGGATTCGTGCGCGCGAGGTCGTCGAGGTACGTCTTGACGCCTTCGGGGTCGGGATAGGGCGCTTCGCGAAAGATCGGCGCGTAGCTGCGGTAGGCCCGTTCCAGGCTCTCGGGGTCGGTCACGCGCAGGTTCTGCGTGATGACCGCCTTGGTGCCTTCCTTGTCGGTCTTGATGTAGTGGATCGCCTCGGTGATCGCCCGGGTGAATTTGGCCGCCAGCGGGCGGCGGCTTTTCAGCAGCGATTCGGTCGCGAGGATGCCGTTGGTGTGAAAGGGAATCTTCAGCGAGCCGATGTCGATCAGGACTTTGAAGCCGGCCTTTTCCGCCTCGCGCGTGAACGGCTCGCCCATCATCGAAAACTGGATGACGTTGCGCGACAGCGCCGCCAGCCGCTCCGGGTTGCCGCCCACGGCGATGATGCGCACGTCTTTTTCCGGGTCGATGCCGACGCGCCTGAGGCCGTGGCGCAGCGACATGTCGGAAGAGGTGTTCTGGCGGTTGACGCCGCCGGTCTTGCCCTTGAGCTGCTCGGGCCTCGTAATCCCCGGCAGCGTGACGATCTGGTCCATGAAGTAGGGGACGACGGTCGCGATCATGACGGTGTCCGCGCCGGCCAGACGCGAGGCGACCAGCGACGGCACCGAGATGACCGCCAGCTCGATCTCCTTCGCGAGCAGCGCCTGGAGCGCCGTGACGCCGCTGTTGACGGCGATCACCTCCGCGTCGATGCCCTGCTTCTTGAAGAATCCCCGGTCGCGGCCGACCCAGACCGGCGTCGGCGCGAGCGTCGAGCCGGCCCAGGCGATGCGCGCGCGCTCCTGGGCGAAAGCGGGAAGGCAGGCGCAGGCGAGGACCAGCGCGGCGAGCGCCGCCGCCGCCGTCCGCGGGATTCCCGCCGTCTTCGCTGCGCGCGCCGCCGTCATGCCTATTTCTTGTAAAGCTGCTTGACGAATCCCGACGCCTCGAGCTCCCGGATCAGGCTCTGATCGACGAAGGCCCTGGCGTCCGCCGACGCGGCCCGCGGGTCGCGCGGCGCGAGATCGTCGAGCATCGTTTTCACGCCGTCGGGCGTGGGCAGCAGGTTGTCGGGAAACACGGCGGTGTAGGCGCGGTAGGCGCGCTCCAGGCTCTCCGGGTCGGTGATGCGCAGGTTCTTGCTGAAGATGGCTTTGGCCCCTTCCTTTTCGGTTTTAATGAAGTGGACCGCTTCGACCATCGCGCGCGAGAATTTGGCGAACACCGGCCGCTTCGCCTTTAAAATAGACCCCTGGGTCAATACCGCGTTCCACCAGAAGGGAATTTTGAGCGAGCCGATGTCGAGCAGGTCGCGGAAGCCGAGCTTCTCCGCCTCGCGCACGAACGGCTCCGGCATGATGGCGAACTGGATGACCCCCCGGGAGAGCGCGGCGAACCGCTCCGAGTTGCCGCCGGCGGTGATGATTTTCATCTCCTTTTC
>DASWFA010000470.1:0-6984 GCA_036394475.1 Binatia bacterium | reverse complement strand
AGCGCGGCGCGGGCGGGAAAATGACGCTGTTGGAAATGGCGAACAACGTCATGTCGGCGCACATCTCGCAGTTCCCCGTCGGCACGTACAAGAAAGCCCACCGCCACGGCGCCGGCGCGCACGTGATCATCCTGAAGGGCGAGGGCTTTTCCATCCTGTGGCCCGAAGGAAAGGACATCGAGCGCTACGAGTGGCGCGCGGGGAGCCTGCTGGTGCCGCCGGAAAGATGGTTCCATCAGCACTTCAACGCCGGCGGCGAGCCGGCCCGCTACCTGGCGCTGAAGCCCTTCAGCAGCCGGAAATTTCCCGGCCTGAGAAAGCAGTGGGGCACTTCCGAGAGCGTCAAGCAGGGCGGCGACCAGATCGAGTACGAGGACGAAGACCCGCGCGTCCGGAAGATGTTCGAGGAAGAGCTGGCCCGGCGCGGGGTCAAAAGCGGAATGGACGAAGTGCTGCGGGCCAGCCGGGCGGCGTAAAAACATGAGGAAACAAACTTGCTGCCTGGTATTTCTAGTCCTGGTTCTGCTCGCGCCGGTCCGGCAGCCCGGCGCGGCGGAAAAAGTGCGCGTTTCCGTCACCAACCCCAACATGTCGTTTCTGCCCGCCGGCGTGGCGCTGAAAAAAGGCTTCTTCCGGGACGAGGGGCTCGACGTCGAGATCATCCGCATGAACACGCCCAACACCGTGACCGCCCTGATGACCGGCGACATCGGCTACACGCTGCTCTTCGGCTCGGTCGTGCGCGCCGCGCTCCGCGGCATGCCGATCCGCGCGGTCGCGAGCCTGCTCGACAGCCCGACGCACGCGCTGATCGCCAACCCCGAATATAAATCCGTCAGGGAGCTCAGGGGCAAGACGGTGGCGATCGGCAACTACGGCGGCACGGACGACGTCGCCGGCCGGCTCATGTTCAAGCATTTCGGCCTCGATCCGGACAAGGATTTGAAGCTCGTCGCTTTCGGCCCGGACCGCGCGCGCCTCGCCGCGGTGAAGGAAAATCTGGCCGCCGTCGCGGTCGTCGCTCCGCCGGGCGATGCGATGGGCAAGCAGATGGGCTTCGCCGTCCTCGCCCGGGCCTACGAGCTGTTCAGTTTTCCGTTCATCGGCATCGGCGTCAACCTGAAGACGATCAAGGAAAAGCCGGTCGAGGTCAAAAAATTCATCAAGGCGATGCTCCGGGCCAACCGCTTCATCCGCGAGGACAAGCAGGGCGCGGTTAATATCCTGGTCGAATGGGGCCGGGTCGACCGCGACCAGGCGCTCGCCGCGTACGACTCCACGGTCAGAGTCTTCAACGCCGACGGCAACATCCCGCAGGAAGGCCTCAAGCTGGTGATGGACCAGGCAAAGGTGGAGCTGAAGCTCGCCAAAGACGTGCCGGTGAGCGAGGTGATCGACCTCGCGCCGCTCCGCGACGCGCAGAAGGAACTGGGCGCGAAGTGACGGCGAGGGCCCGGCTCATCCTGACACTCGCGCTGCCGGCGCTTGTTTTCTATGGGCGCGCCGGCGCCGAGCCGCCGGCGCGGCTGACGGCCGGCTATTCGACCAACACCGCCGGGCAGTCGGTCCTGTGGATCGCCAACGACGCCGGGCTGTACCAAAAAAACGGCCGCGAGGTGAAGCTGGTGTTCGTGCAGAGCGCGTTTCTGATGACCCAGGCGCTGATCGCAGGGGATTTGCCGGTCGCGGCGATGGGCGGCGGCGGCGCGGTCACGAGCAATCTCGCGGGCAGCGATCTGGTGATCGTCGCGAGCCTGGCCAAAAGCCCCAATCTCAACTACCTGGTCACGCGGAAAGAGATCACCAGGCCGGAGCAGTTGAAGGGCAAAAGGCTCGGCGTGGCCCGGCTCGGCGGCGCGTCCGACTCGATTCTCCGCCTCGCGCTCAAAAAAACCGGCCTCGATCCCGACCGGGACGCGACGATTTTGCAGATCGGCTTGTCGCCCGCGCGCATCCGGGCGCTGGAGGCGGGCGCCATCGACGGGACGATTCTCACCGTGGAGGAGCGCGCGGCGGCGAATCCTCTGGGCGTCAACGTGCTGCTCGATCTTAGAACCCTGGGCGTCGAGTTTCTCTCCAACGACCTCGTGACCTCGCGGAAATTCGTCCGTGAAAACGGGGAGACGGTGCGGAGCTTTATGAAAGCCGTCGTGGAGGGAATCCATTATTATAAAACCCAGAAGGGACGCGCGATGGGGATCATGTCGCGCTACATGCGCGGCGCCGATCCGAAGACGATCGAGGTCGGCTACGACTTCAACGCCGACGTCTACCAGCACAAGCCCTACCCGTCCGAGGAAGGCGTCCGCCTGGCGCTGCAAGAGGCCGCGCCGAAAAATCCCAAAGCGGCGGCGGCCGGGCCGGAGCGGTTCTCCGACGACCGGTTCGTGAGAGAGCTCGACCAGAGCGGTTTTATCGACAGGCTGTACCGGAATTAGCGGCAAGAATGATATATTATCGTCTTAGAATTGGCTTTCAGGCGGTCGAGCGGAGCCATCTTAGCGCGCGGAACCCGCGGCCGGGGGGTCTCTCGAAGACCGGTGCGTCGGACGAGGAGCTTCAAGCGTATAGCCGTCCAGCGTAGCCCAGGCCCATCGCAGCGGCCCGGAGAGAGATTCCCGGCCGTGCTATGCGCGTTATGCGCGTTATGCGCATTATGATGGATGGGCCTTTTTCAGCGGCCGGTTAAGGAGCGAGACATGTCGGAAGAACAAGAACTGCAGGAACTCGATCAAAAGCTGCACAAGCTCAGCGTCGAGGGCCTCTGGGCCCAGGCGTCCGCGGCGGATCTCGCGACCTACAGCAAGGACCCGCACACGTCCGTCCTGCCGCACCTGTGGAAATGGGACGACCTCTACGGCGCGATCAAGACCGTGGGCGAGATGCACGGGCTCGACGGCAAGGCGGAGCGGCGCGTGCTCCGGCTCATCAACCCGGCGTTTCTCGAATTGAAAAATCGCCGCCAGCGCTCGACCACGCACACGATGCTGATGACGATGCAGCTCTTGAAGCCCGGCGAGGTGGCGCACGCCCACCGGCACAACTTCGCGGCCTTCCGCTTCGTCGTCCGCGGCGGCGGCGCCTACACGGTCGTCGAAGGGGAAAAAATCCCCATGGAGGAGGGCGATCTCGTCCTCACGCCGTCGATGACCTGGCACGGCCACCACAACGACGCGGGGCCGATCGTCTGGCTCGACGGCCTCGACAACCCGCTCCTCTTCTCGCTCCAAGTGATCACCTGGGAGCCCTTTCCCGGCGGCGTTCAGACGGTCAAGAAGATGTCCGACACGACGGCGCCGAAAATCGGCACGACGCGGCCGGTATGGGAAAAGAAGTCGCCGGAGCGCCCGAGCTACAACCTGGTTTATAAATGGAAAGACACGTACGAGACGCTGAAAAATTTGAGCGACGGCGCGGCCAGCCCGTTCGACGGCGTGGCGCTGGAGTACGTGAACCCCGACGGCGGCCACACCATGCCGACGCTCTCCTGCGGCATTCAGATGCTGCGGCCGGGCGAGGCGACCAAGACGCACCGGCACAACTCGAGCGCCGTCTATCACGCCTTTCGCGGCAGGGGGACGACGTTTATCAACGGGCGGCGATTCGACTGGGAGCAGGGCGACTGCTTCGTCGTGCCGCTCTGGAGCTGGCACAGCCACCAGAACCGCTCCAAGGATAAAGAAGCTATTTTATTTTCCATGAGCGACATGCCGGTGCTGGAGGCGCTGAAGCTTTACCGCGAAGAGGCCGGCGAAGGGGCGTAGAGACAAACGGAGCGCTCGATCAGAATCCTACTCCCCCAAGGTTTTGACGCCTTTCAACTCCCGCCGATAAAGCGCCATATACGCCGCCAGCCCGATCGTGAGCGCGCCGCACAAGGCGACCGTCCAAGGCGCGCCCACCGCCGTGGCGAGGAGCCCGAACGGGAAAGCGCCCATCGGCCCCAGCCCGCGGTTGACCAGACCGTAGAGAGACATGATCCGGCCGCGGTTCGTCTCGTCGGAGCGGCTCTGCAACAGAGCGGCGACGAAGGAGAGAAACGTCGTGTGGAAGCCGCCGGCGAGAAAAAGAAAGAATAGGGAAAGCGTAAACCAGCTCGACACGGCGAAAAGGATAATCGCCGAGCCGAGCCCGGCGCCGAGAACGAAAAGCAGGCGGTCGACCGGGGGAAAATTCTTGACGGACGCGAGCATCAGGCCGCCGGCGATCGCGCCCGCGCCCGGCGCCATCAGCAGGATTCCCAGCCCGGGCGCGCCGACGCCGAGAATATCGCGCGCGAAGACGGGCATGAACTGCGTGTAGGGCTTGGTGCAGAACGTGACGATCGCGAGAACGGCGAACAGGGAAAAAAACAGCGGCGTGTTCCAGGCGATGCCGAGCCCTTCGACCATGTCGCGCGTGATGCTTTGGGGCGCCGCCTGCGGCGGGGTCTTGGGGATCCGGATCATGAAAATCGTGGCGAGGACGGCGAGGTTGCCGGCCGCCGCGATGAAAAAGCAGCCTTTGGTGTCGATCAGCGGAATCAGCGCGCCGCCGATCGACGGGCCGAAAAGCACCGAGCCGTTGAAGACCAGCTGGTACAGAGTGATCGCGTTCGCGAGGATTGCCTGCGGCACGAGGTGGTGCAGGATCGACTGCCGCACCGGCTGCTCGAACGAGATGAAGAAGCCCGCCAGCGCCGAGGCGGCGAGCAGGTGCCAGACGCGAATCGCGCCGAGATAGTCCATCACCCCGAGAAACAGCGCGATCACGAAGAACGCCGCCTGCGTGACGATAAAGATCGTCTTGCGGTCGGCGCGGTCGACCAACGCGCCGCCGAAAGCCGAGAAAAGCACCCGCGGCAGCCCCAGACAGAGACCATCCAGGCCCAGGTAAAACGGCGAATCCGTCAGCTGGAAAATCAGCCAGCTCTGCGCCGTCGTCTGCACCAGAGCGCCGGTGTAGCCGAGCAGCAGCCCGCACCAAAAAATCACGTAGTCGCGGTGGCGAAAGGCGCGGAACGTGTTCGCGAACATGGAGCGGGGGTTTTAGACAGTGAAAGGCAACGTCGAGGACTGTCCGTCATCCGAATGGCGAACAGTCCCGCAGGCAAGCCAACTACTTGGATCAGCGGGCGCTCAGAAAGATCTCAGAGGCGAGGCGCGCGAAGATCGGCGAGCGCAGGCGTACTTTTTTCAGTACGTCGAGCGAAGTCGATCAAGCGCCACGCCGTAGATGGGCCTTTATGGCCGGCCTACTTATGTTTCGCGCTCGCTGGTGGGGCCGACCTCCCCGGTGCACCACGGGATGAAAGCCTTCATCTTGCAGGTCGCGCCGTTCTCCACGAGCTCCTTTTCGAAGATCTTGTGGATCTCACGGTCTTCGTCGGTGTACTCGATCTGCCAGCCGCCCTCCTTCTGGCTCCGGTCGGCGAACTCGCCGCCGCCGCCGCGGGGCGAGTTGACGCCCATGTCGCCGGGGCGGAAAGCGAGATAGCGCGCCCGGGTGGTGCCCGAGTTGAAGTGCTGGTGCGTGCAGTTGTCGCTCGGCACGACGACCATGGAGCCCACGTGCCAGTCGCACTTGATCATGTCGGAGCGGTCTTCCTTGGTCCAGACGAGCGAGAAGCCCGCCGAGCCGCTCAAGAGCAAAAGGTGCGCGCCCGGGCCGTGGCGGTGGGCCTTTTTGTAGGTGCCGATGGGGAATTCAGATATATGGTTCTTGGTGTTGTTGTTGGCCATCTCGAGCATGGCGTTGACGCCGCCGGCGCCGCGCTCCTTCCAGCCATAGAGCTTCATGTCGGGCGCGTTGGCGATGAAGTTCGACTCCCATACCCGCCGGGTGTAGAGCTTGCCCTTGCCGCTGAAGTAATCCTCCTCGCCGGAGTAGCGGCTCGAGAACTTGTAGTCGTTGTTGAAGATGAAATCGTTGTCCTGGAACAGGCGCATCATCGGCGGCGCGTTGGTCACGGCGATGTAGCGGCAGGGCTCGTCGCCGCTGCCGTTGAAGTTCTGGTACCAGGCGTTGAGCGGGATGGAAAAGAGGCTCCCGGCCTGCCACTCGAAAGTGTTGCCCTTGTCGTTTTTCTTGTCCAGCCAGATGGTCGTCGCGCCGCGGCCCGAGAGGACGTAGATCGTCAGCTCGTACATGTGGTGCTCGGGCTCGGACTTGCCGGCGGGCTTGATCTCGACGATGTGGCAGTCGTTGGGCATGTGGCGGTTGGCGATATGGACGACCGCGCCCTTGCCGCCCTTGCGCTCCCACGGGCCGAGCTCGACCTTGGCCAGGCTGGGGAAGTAGAACTCCTCATAGACCCGCACCCCTTCGGCCTTGAGCCAATCCTCGTAGGCGTCCGCCTTTTTGAATTCCTTGAGACCGTCTTTCGGGGTCTCGGCGATCTTCATGTCGGTTCCAAGCATGACCACGGTAAAGCCCTCCTCTGATTGAAATGACCGGGCGATGCGGCGCATCCCCCGGATCGTCCTTTTTTGAATACCTGGTATCGGGCCGATTTGTCAACGAGCCCGGGCCCCCTCTTATTAAAAGGTACAAAAAAACGCCATCTCTGATATAATAGGTCCTCGAACATTCTTGCCGATGCATGAGAGCCGGCCCGCCATTTTCTTTCAACCGCCGGTCGAAATCCAAGAGGGAGACACAAAGAACGAATGGCTAAACCCATGCTGAAGAACAACAACGAGGCGGCCGGCGAAGCCGCCGAGCCGAAGCCGAAGGCGACCGTATCCGCGGCCGAGATGGGCGCGCAGCAGCGGGAGATTTCGGTCTCCGAGTTTTTCACCAAGAACCGCCACCTGCTGGGCTTCGACAACCCGCGCAAGGCCTTGCTCACCTGCGTGAAGGAGGCGGTCGACAACGCGCTCGACGCGTGCGAGGAAGCCGGGATCCTCCCCGACGTTACCGTGAAGCTCGAAGCGCTCGACCACGCCTCGGCCAGCCAGGCCACGCGCTTCCGGATCACCATCACGGACAACGGCCCCGGCATCG
>DASWFA010000469.1:0-3259 GCA_036394475.1 Binatia bacterium | reverse complement strand
CCAGGCCTATATCCAGCGGTTCAACAAGGGACTGGCGGAAGACAAGCTCTACAACTGAAAGGGAGACGCGTTCGCGGCCGTCTCACGGCCCGGCGACGCTCTCGGCGAAGCCGGAGACGAGCGCGTTGAAGCGCTCGGGCTCGTCCACGAAGAGCGCGTGGCCCGCGCGCTCGAAAATCTCGATCCGGGTCCCCGGACGGCTCTTCTCGAGATTCCGCGCCTGAGCCGCGAATTGCGGCGTCACCACGTAAAGGAGCGGCTTGTCGAAGGCGAGCGCGACCCGCTTCCAGTGCTCGCGCTCGAAGGGATACGACAGGAGCGCGATGCTGTTATCGAGCGACATTCGCTTGGCGCCGCGGACGAGCGAAGCGATCTCCGCTTTGGGCCGCGGCCGGGCGAAGATCGCGCGTATGAAGCTATCCAGGGCTTTGTCGCGGCTTTTTCTGAGGCCGTCGGTAAACGCCGAGCTCGACGCCGGCGCCGGCTGTTCCCCGACCGAGCTGTCGACCAGGACCAGGCCGGCGACTTTTTCCGCCCCGAACATGTGCAGGTATTGAAGCGATTCGAGCGCGCCGAGCGACCAGCCGACGAGGACCACGTTTGACAGCGGCTGGAGGAATTCGTTGATATCGGCGGCGCGGCGCTCGGCGGTGTAGCCGCGGGCCGGCGCCTCCGATTGGCCCTGGCCGCGCGGGTCGAGCGCGAGGACGCGATAACGCGCCCCCAGCGCCTCGAGCTGGGGGCGCCAGAGCGTCGCCGGCATGCACCAGCCGGTGACGAAAGCGATCTGGAGGTCTCCGGCCGGGCTTTCCCGGGGGCCGGTTTCCAGCACGGACAGCCTGACGCCGTCGCTGGTCCGAAAAGAGCGCCGCTTCAGCGTTTCCGCCGGCAACATGGCCGCCTGACCGAGTAAAATAAATAGAGCGAGCCCGATGCCCCAGCGCCGCGGCACCGGTCAGTTTCTTTCACGCGTGGCGACCAGGAGTCCCGATTTTTGCGTTCTCCAGCTATACCCGAAGGGGAACGGGAGGACGGGCGTTTCCGGCCGGGCCTGGTACGCCGCCTCCAGGTCTTTCTGATAGCCGTAGCTCAGCGTCTTGATCGGCTTGGCGTACTTGCCGTAAAGCCGAACCTGCCACGGCGCGCGGGAAAGCAGGCGGAAGGGAATGCCGGTGTCGTCCTGGATCACGATGTCGGCGGACGCGAGCAGCATCTCGCGCGTCTTCGCGAACTGATTGTCGTGCAGCAGGTAGGAGGCCGATTTGAGGAAGACGGTCGCCGGGTGGTTGCGGCCGACCCAGTCGACAAATTCGGGGTAGTACTCCAGCGCCTTGTCGGAGGCGTCGAGCGAAAAGTAATAGAGCTGCTGCGGCTTGCCGCGACGGGGATCGACGAAATCGATGCGCACGCCGCGGAGCAGCTTGCGCGGCCGGTGGGCCCCCGCCTGCTCGTAGGCGCGGGTCAATTCCGGGAACAGGTCCACCGGCTCTATCTTCAGGATGCGCAGATCCATCAGCGCCATCATGGTCGCGAGCACCGGGACGGACCCCGTGATCCGCGGCGTGGCGAGCTGCTTGGTCATGTAATCGGTGATGAAATAGTTGCGCTCGAAGATATCGCGGAACGCGCCGCGCACGTCCTGCAGGAGCTGTTTGAACTGCGCGCCGTTCTGCGCGTCGAGGTCGGGCAGGGTGCCGGGCTTTTCGAGGCTGAAAAAGATATAGCGCGCGTGGTTCGGCGCCATGCCGTAGGCGTTGAGAAAATCGGGGCCGCTGAACGGGTAGATGAGCGTCTTATCCGTCCCGTCGCCGAGCCGCACTTCATGGGCGCGCCAGCGCTCCATTGCGGCCAGGCGGTTGCGGACCTGGCTCCACTGGAGCTCCATCCACTGGCGCTGCTCCTTCCAGCACTCGAGGGCGGCGAGCCGGTCGACCACCGGATCGCCCGGCGCCGGCGCGATTCCGGCGAGCAGCTGCGCCGTGGCAGCGGCCCGCTGGGCAAAACTATTGTCCTCTGCGGTGGCGGGCCCCGAGAGGCCCGCCACCAGCACCGTGACCGCCAAAAGAGCTCTAATCTTCATTCTGACCATATAGACGTAGCGGACGCCAAACCCTTCAACCTCGAAAAATGACCCACAACTGGATAATAGCGAGCAATATATGCCATAAAATCATGAAATAATCTCGTCTAAGGGCGGTAAAAATTGCCGCCGGACGGCACTCCTAGGGAGTTTTTACCGAATTGTTGGGATTCTCCTGACGGCGAGCGGCGCGCCGGCGTCGGCGCAGGTCGGCGAGGGCCCAGACAGCGCGGCGGCCGAGCGCCGAGCGCTGGATCAGCGGCGCCGCGAGGTTGAGCCAGGCGATGCGGAATAGCGTCGTCGCGGGCCGGTCGCTCCGGCCGACCGCCCGGGAAAACTCCCCGACCCCCCGTTTGAACTCCCCTTGCTGCAGCCAGCGCCGACCGCGCGACATGTGAACATTGGCGTAGGCAACCGCTTTCAGCGCGATGACCGCCTGCGGCAGGTCCGGGCTCAGGAAGAGCTTGTCCAGCGGCGCCGTGCGGGTATCCATGATCGCGGCGAAGTGCGGCGAACTGGTGCTGGTCAGGCTGCCGGCATGCGACCGGACCCGCGCCACCACCCGGTCGACGAAGACGAACCGGCAGTGCCGCGCCACGCGCAGACACATGTCCCAATCCTCGTGGGCTAGCAGCGTCTCGTCATAAGGGCCGGCGCCATCGAAGCATTCCCGGCGCGCCAACAGCGCGACGCTGCAGGTGCAGTCGTCGTACACCAGGCTCGCCAAGCTTTCGCCGGGAAAGCGTCCTGGAACTCCCAGAGTCGGCGTGAGCGGAAGCCCCTCGGGATCCATCGCCTGCGCCCTGGCGTACACCACGCCGGTGTCCGGCGCGGCATCGAGCGCCGGGACCAGCGTTGCCAGCATGTCGGGGAGCCAGAGGTCGTCGGAGTCGAGCCGCGCGATGTAACGGCCGCGCGCCGCGCCGAGCCCGGCGTTCAAGGTGGCACCGATACCGCGGTGCGGTCGGCTGAGATAACGCAGGCGGGCGTCGCGGAACGCGCCGACAAGCCCCGCGGTATCGTCCGTCGAGCCGTCGTCGACGACAAGCAGCTCGAAGTCGGTAAACGTCTGATCGAGAACGCTCCGGATCGCCGCGCCCAGGTAGCAGGCGCGGTTGTAGGTGGGGATCATGACCGTCACTTCCGGCGTGGACGGTTCCAAGACCCGGCTCAAACGAA
>DASWFA010000468.1:0-2356 GCA_036394475.1 Binatia bacterium | reverse complement strand
CTCGTCCGGGCGCGCACCCTGCGCGAGCTTAACGCCAAAACCAAGGCGGACGCTCTGCTCGACGTCGCGCTGGTCATGGTCAAGGCCGATTTCACCGCCAATCTGGCGGAGTGGGACGGCATGGCGGAGTACGTCAGGCCGGACGGGGCCTGGAGCGTATTCTCGGGGCCGAGTTTCACCGGGACCTCGTCGGCGCTATCGCTCCGGGTCATCCTTTCCGATCTCCTCGACGCGGATCTGTACGAACATCTCGGCGGCGTTCAGCTCTTGAGCAAGCTTTACGGGATGAAATTCGTCGACGTGCCGCGCATCGATCTGTTCGTCGACCGGGCAAGAAACGCGCACGCGGTCGACGCCGCCCTCAACCCCCTCGTCGGCAAAACGGCGCCGCCGGATTTTCCACCCTCGAATCCGTCGGCCCGTTGACGCCCGGCCCTCTTGCGGCCCCGCCTTGACCCGCCGAAATCTATAGTGTTAGGTTCGGCAGGCTCGAAGGAGACGCCGCCATGGTGAAAAGACTTTCCGCGGTACTTCCCGTTCTGGCATCGCTGCTTATTTTTGCCGCTCCCGGCTTCGCCCAGGAGCGGCTCCGGCTCGCCTGGGCGGGGTTCAGCCCGACCAACAGCCCGATCTGGGTGATCGAGGACCGCAAGCTCTTGCAGAAGCAGGGCGTGCAGCCGGAGATCATCGCGATCAACGCCAGCCCGACCGTGCTCCAGGCCCTGCTGGCGAACGAGATCGAAGCGGCCAGCATTTCGGTGACCACGCTCGTCAGCTCGCGCCTGGCGGGGGCCGACTCCGTGATGATGATGGGCGTCGTCCCCACCTTCGTCGATTACATCGCGTCCATCACCAGCATTACGTCGGTCGAGCATCTCAAGGGCAAGACCGGCGGCGTCAACCGCCTCGGCAGCACCTCCGACCTGGGGCTCCGGCTCGCGCTCAGAAAGCTCGGCGTCGATCCGGATAAAGACGTCAAGATCATTCCGGTGGGCGGCACCGCCGAGAGGTTCGCGTCGCTCTCCAAGGGGCTGACCCAGTTCACGATCATCCCGGAGCCGTTTTTGACCCAGGCGGAAAAGCTCGGCTTTCGCAATCTCTATAAAATCAGCGATCTGAAGATTCCCTTCTGGTGGAACGGCATCATGACCCGCGAGGGGATCGTCAAGGCCAAGCGGCCGCTGCTGCAGAAGCTCGCGCGCGCGATCGTCGAGGCGGTCCATGTCATCAAAACCGAGAAGGAATACGCCAAGGCGCAGTTTAAAAAGAATCTGGGGATCAGCGATCCGGACGGGCTGGAGCGCGCGTACCGGGATTATTCCACTGCGTTTCCCGAAGTCCCCTACCCCACTCCCGAGGGCGTGAAGACGATGCTCGACGACCTCGCGCCGCGCGACCCCAGGGCCGCGGCGGCGGACCCGAAAAGTTTCGTCGATCCGAGCTTCGTGCGCGAGCTGGAAGCGTCGGGATTTATCAAGCAGCTATATAAAAAGTAGGCGCGGGGCAGGCGATAGGAATAACAATTACCCGCCTCAGCCGATAACGAAATCCCCGCTAATTTTTGGTTTTTACCAGAAGCAAGAGCGCCCCGGCGACGATCGCGCCGACGCCCGCCCATTGCGGGATGTTGACCGTCTCCTTCTCCTTGACCGTGAACTCCAGCGGCCCCAGCTTCGCCTGCTGCGTGTCTTTGGTGTAGCTGAAGCTTCCATACATCAGCCCGAGAACGCCCGCCGCGATCAGCGCGATCGCGAGAATCCTGATTGGTTGCATATCGCCCCCCTCTTCCGGAAGTTGATGGTCGGCGAATATTTATAGCACAAGACCCCGGCCCGGCCCAACGCGATTTTTTGGCGCTTTCGGCTTTGTTGACATGCGTTTCCCCATGGAGTTAAAGTCTTGAGGCTTAGCATTTAATCATCCTTGCGAGGTTCAATCATGCCCAAAGCCGCCGGCCGCCTGCTCGCGTCGATCGTCGTCCTGCTCGCCCTCTTCTGCCGTCCCGCCGCGGCGCCGGCCGAGGACCGCATCCGCATCGCCTGGGCGGGCGACAGCCCGGCGAACAGCCCGATCTGGGTCGTGCAGGAAAAAGGGCTGCTCAAGAAAAACGGCCTCGTCGGCGAGGTCATTCGCATCAGCGCCAGCCCGACCGCGCTCCAGGCGATGCTGGCCGGCGAGGTGGACGTGATCGTGACTTCGGTGACCACGCTCGTCAGCTCGCGGCTGGCGGGCGCCGACATCGTGATGATCCTCGGCATGGTCCCGACCTTCGTCGATCACATCATCTCGCTTCCGACCGTAACCGGCGTGGAGCAGCTCAAGGGCAAGACCGGGGGCGTGAACCGGCTCGGCAGCA
>DASWFA010000467.1:0-2435 GCA_036394475.1 Binatia bacterium | reverse complement strand
GTCGATGGGCGCCTACGTCTGCGAGATCGCGCCGGGGAAGTCGACCAGGCCGCAGAAGCACATCTACGAGGAGATCGTCTACGTCGTCGCCGGCAGCGGCGCGACCACCGTCTGGAACGAGGGGCAAAAGCCGCTGACGTTCGAGTGGAAGCGCGGCAGCCTGTTCGCGCCGCCGGCCAACGCCTCGTTCCAGCACTTCAACGGCTCGGGAATAGAGCCCGCGCGCTACGTGTCGCTCACCAACGCCCCCGCGGTCTTCAACATGTTCCACAGCCACGACTTCATCATGAACAACCCCTACCGCTTCCAGGATCGCTACAACGGCGACTCGGAGTTTTTCTCCGGCAAGGGGGAGAGCCGCCCCGGCCTCGTGTGGGAGAGCAATTTCGTCCCGGACATCGTGAACTTGAAGCTGCACGAGTTCTCCGTCAAAGGCCCCGGCCTCAGGCAGGTCGAGATCGAGCTCTCCAGCAACACCTTGTCCTGCCACCTCAACGACTCGCCGGTCGGCGTCTATAAAAAAGCGCACCGGCACGGGCCGGGCGCCAACATTATCGTGCTCGGCGGCCGGGGCTATACGCTGCAGTGGAAGGAAGGGCAGAAGTGGCAGCGCTTCGACTGGGGCCCGGGCAGCATGATGGCGCCGCCGAACCGCTGGTTCCACCAGCACTTCAACCTGGGGAAAGACAACATCCGCCAGCTCGCGCTCAAGGGCTGGGGGCAGAAGTTCCCGATCGGCGGCTGGGAGCAGATGTTCAAGAGCACCGAGGCGGGCGGCGACATGATCGAGTTCGAGGACGAGGATCCGGCGATCCGCGCCATGTATGTCGAAGAGCTCAAGAAGGAAGGCCTCGAGCTCAAGAACCTGCCGGTCACCTACAGGAAGAAGAGCGCATGACGCTCCGCCCGCGTCCGATCGTCCGCGAGGCCGCCGCCCTGGCGTGCTTCGCGGCGCTGTTCGCCTTCGGGCCCGGCGCGGGCGCCGAGGAGAAAATCTCCATTTCCTATCCCTCCGTCGCCTCGACCGGCGGCGTGGTGCCCTGGATCGCCAAGGAGAAGGGATTTTTCTCCACCCATGGGGTGGACGCCGAGCTGATCTACACCTCCGGCGCCTTGTCGATGCAGGCCCTGATCGGCGGCAGCGTCGATCTCGTCCTCGGCAGCATCTTCGACCCGCTGAGCGCGATCGCGGGCGGCGCCGACATCGTGGTCATCGGCTCGTTCAATAATTCCCCGCCCTACGTCATGGCGGCGCGGCCCGAGGTGCGGGAGATAAAAGACCTGAAGGGGCGGAAGATCGGCGTCCGCTCGCTCACCGGCCCGGCGACCGCGATGACGCAGTTTTTGCTCGAAGAAAACGGGCTCGATTCCAAGCGCGACGTCCAGGTGCTGCGCGTCGGCGGCACCGCCGAGCGCCTCGCCGCGTTGAAAGAAGGGCTCGTCGACGCGGCGCTGATCGACGAGGCGGTGGCCCACCGGGCGAAGGAGGCCGGGCTCAACATCATCCAGCTCAAGGGCCTGCCGCACATCCACACCGGGGCCTACGCGCGCCGCGCCGGCCTGCAGCAGCGGCAGAACGCCATCGCCGCGGCGCTCCGCGCCATGCGCGACGCCGCGGTCTATCTGAAGACCAACCGCGCCGGCTCGGTCCAGGTGATCCAGAAGATCATGAAGGTGGCGAACCCGCGGGTCGCGGAGACCTCCTACGATATTTTAAAGGACGAGGTCGTCACCGACCCGCGCATTCCGAGCGAGGTGATCCAGCAGAGCCTGAAGCTCGCGGTCCGGAGCGACGCGCGGGTCAAAAACATCGATCTCGCCAGGGCGTTCGATCCCCGGATCGCCGCCCGGATCATGGAGACGGCGAAGTAAGCCGGAGAGATCATGCCGCTTACGATCCGACGATTGGCATCGGCGCTGTCGCTGGCGATTTTTCTCGCCGCGGTCGTTCCTCCCGCGGGCGCGGCGCCCGGCCTCGAGGAGATCCTGGTCGCCCATCCGGCGCTGACGTTCGGCGATATCCCTTATTTCATCGCGCGGGAGAACGGCTTCTACCGCGACGAAGGCTTCCAGGTGAAGGACATCGTCATCCGCGGCGGCGTCACCGCCTCGCAGGCGCTGCAGGCCGGCTCGGTCCAGTTCACGCTGGCGCTCGGGACCGGCGCGCGCGCGGCGCTTTCGGGCATGACGATCAAGGCGATCACGGTTTTCTGCGACAAGCCCTACCACTTTCTCTACGCCCGCCCCGACCTGGGCGTGCGCAGCGCCAAAGATTTAAAGGGCAAGCGGGTCGCCGTCACCAGCCTCGGCTCGACGACCTATTACGCCGCACGGAAGGTCGTGCAGCACCTGGGCCTCGACCCCGACCGCGACGTGTCGATCCTCTCGGTCGGCGATATCTGGCCCGCGCTCGCCGGCGGCTCGGTCGAGGCGGG
>DASWFA010000466.1:0-3215 GCA_036394475.1 Binatia bacterium | reverse complement strand
GCCGGTCCAGCCGCTCGAGCGACGGCAGCGGCTTGTGCAGCGCGGTCGTGCGCTTGCTCTTGAGCCGCCACTCCTGGACCAGGTACATGACGCTCACGGCGAAGGCGA
Organism: Binatia bacterium; assembly: GCA_036394475.1. Classification (GTDB taxonomy): domain Bacteria; phylum Desulfobacterota; class Binatia; order UBA9968; family UBA9968; genus JAJPJQ01. Next base: position 3,107 of record DASWFA010000466.1, on the reverse strand, counting down.
GGGCGAACACGGCGTTGCCCAGAAGCGCGAGCGTCACGTGGGCGTAGAGCCAGGACGTTTTGAGGCCGGGCGGCAGCGCGCCGCCGCCGGGGCCGGAGGCGAGGCCGCCGAGCGTCATGAGAAACGCCAGCGGCGCCACGAAGCAGCCGAGGATGGTGATGCGATACTTGAGCTGGACGACCAGGTAGACGCCGACGAGGAGCCAGCAATAGACCGACAGCGCTTCGCGGAGATCGGTCACCGCCGGAAAGCCGTTGTGGGCGATCTGCGCGGCCAGGGCGGCCGAATGGAGCGCGAAGCCGGCCAGCAGGACGATCGGCGCCGCGCGCGCGAAAAAGTCCTGGAGCAGGACGACGTAAATAATGAACGTCCCGGCCGCGAGGAGATACAACAGGGCCGTCCCTTTGAGCAGCGCGATATCCATCGAATCAGTGACTGTCGGGGCGGATTGCCCCCAAGCGAGGGTATTATACCCTAACCCCCCGACCGCTCAAATGGCCGCGGCCGCGCGGGAAAACGGCCCCCGGGCGCCTGAGAAACGGACGGTTGAGGCGGTAAGGCGGAAATCTGCGGGTGAATTGTAAACCTGATCTTTCGGATCGACGCCTGCTACTTTGAAAGCCTGAACTCCGACAATAGTTTCTTTCCTTCGGTCGGATCGATCGGCTCGATTTTAATCGGCCCCTTATCGTCCGCCAGCGCCGCGGCGGCGAGCCCTCCGACTACGCCGAACATCATACCCAGTCCCACATGGCTAAAAAACTCGTCACGCCACGACACTTGGATATAGTATGTTTGCGCGGCTTCCAGGTTAAGCTTCAGGGCTAGCGGGTATTTTTCGTTGCGCTTATCGAGCGATAGCTCGCGCTCGCCGGGAACGGCATCGACGACCAGAAAGCCCTCGCGCTCCAGTTTTCCCATCGCCACCCCATCGATAGTTACAATGAAATCCGGCGCCGGGGAATGCCTATCGTCCTCGCGGAGAAAAATGATTCTGGCTTTGTCGGCGGGCGCCGGTTGATTGGCGAAGGAAGTTTCCTGAAACCGCGGTCCCGACGCCGAGCAGGCGGAGAAGAAGAACAGAGATACGATGATCGCGGTGAAGTTTTTCATATCGTCGAACGACAATAAAGCAAAACTTCGCGGGCTGGCCGCCCGGTTTTCGGATCAGGCTTTTTTGGGAATCTTCAGCTGCTGGCCGGCGGCGATGCGGTGGCCGCTGCCGAGCCCGTTGGCTTGCTGGATGGCGTTGACCGACACCCGGTAGTTGCGGGCGATCTGGTAGAGCGTTTCCCCCGGCACGACGTGATGGAGAACCCATTCGAGCGAGCTTTTCGAGAGCGCGACGATGGCGGCGCCGCCGCTGGGGGCGGCCGGGGCCGAGCCGGCGATGCGCTGATAAGCCGATACGAGCGGCGCCAGCCGGTCCGACGGCGCCTTGACCCGGTAGCCGACGGGGAGGTCCCTCGTCTTGGCGCTGAGGGCCGGGTTCCACTGTAAAAACTCCGCCTGGGAAATGCCGGTCGGCTTGAGCAGGGCGGCGAGCGAGACGTTGCGCTCGACGGGCAGCTCTTCCATCGTGAGCGGCACATGGTATTCGAGTCCGGGGAAGAACTCCTCGCCCCGGCGCGCGACCTCGACGGCGGCCAAAAACTCGGTGTAAAAGCTCTTGGAGGCGAAGCCGAACGAGGGGCCCTGATAGCGCCGGATGATCTCGACCAGGTTGTCCGAGCCGACTTCCGCCGCCGCTCTCGACATGCCCTCGCGGCCGTGGTTGTAGGCGGTGATCGCCAGCGGCCAGTTGCCGAGCGCGTCGTAATTTTGCTTCAGGAAGCGCGCCGCCGCCCGGGTGGAGTCCAGCGGGTCCCTTCTCTCGTCCAGGCCCGGGCCGATGCGCATGAACTTCTTGCCGGTGGCGGGCATGAACTGCCACATGCCGAGCGCGCCGGCGCTGGAGCGGGCGTTCAAGTCGAAGGACGACTCCACCAGCGGCAGCCAGGCGATCTCCGCCGGCAGCCCCTCGTCGCGGAAAATCTTCTGCATCTGATCGATATAGCGCCGCGACAGCGCCAGGCCGGAGGCGAAGCGCTCCCGCACGCCGCGCTGCGCCCGGACGTCGGCGGACGGCTCCGCCTGGGAGATCCTTTCGATCTCCTCCTTGATCGCCTTGCGGGCGGCGGGCCCTTCCTCGATGTAGACGACTTTATAGATCTTCAGCGGCTCCTGCCGGTCGTGAAAGATGACGTCGGAAGCGCCGTAGCGGGTGAAAACCTGCTTCCAGAACTCCACCGCGTTCTCCAGGCCGGGGAGCAGCGGCAGCGGATTGTCCTGGGCCTGGGCCGAAGCCCTGCCGGGCGTGAGGAAGACCAGCAGGGCCAGGACGAAAAATAGGGGCGGTTTGACGGCGCGGTAAAGAGCCATAAAATTGACGCATTGTACCAAAAGAGCTATGCTGCTGTCAAAAAGCTATCCACAATCATTTGAGCATAAAGACGAGCCAACACCAATATGTGGGGGCGGCCGGCCGGCCCTGCGCACACCCGCCCGCCGCCGCCATTTTAGTGAAACTGCCATCTTTGCTCATCGGTATCGTTTTTCTGCCGGCATTATTGTCCGCCTGCCGCCCGTCCGACGCGGACCGGCCCCCCGGCGCGCTGGTGGTCGCGCTGGAGAGCGGCCCGACCCATCTCGACCCGCGCTACGCCACCGACGCGGACTCCGACCGCATCAGCGGCCTCGTCTTCGACTCGCTCGCGCGCACCGATAAAAACCTGCGCTTGCGCCCCGAGCTGGCGGAAAGCTGGCGGGCGCTCGACGAGCGGACCTATACCGTCCGCGTCCGCCAAGGGGTCGCTTTTCACGACGGCCGAGCGCTCACCGCGGCGGACGTCAAGTACACCTACGACTCGGTTCTCGATCCCGGGAACCGCTCGCCCAAGCGCGGCGCGCTCAGGTTTCTCGCCGGCGTCGACCGGACGGGGCCGTATGAAGTCCGCTTCCGCCTCGCCGGCCCCTTCGCGCCGTTTTTGGAGGCGCTGACGCTCGGCATCGTCCCCGAAGGCGCGGCGGCGGGCGCGAGCGCGGGCGGCGCAGGTGGATTGACCGGC
>DASWFA010000465.1:0-2228 GCA_036394475.1 Binatia bacterium | reverse complement strand
CACGATCCTGACCTCGTCGCGCCACAGCTCGTAGAGCGGGACCGGCACGCCGACCCCCGCCGCGGTCGGAGCGAAGAAAAGGATCGTCCCGCCCCGATCGACCGATCTTAAAGCCTGCTCGATCGCCGGCCGCGCCCCGGTCGAGACGATGACCAGGTCGGCCAGGCGCCCGTCGTTCAGCCCGCGAAACTTTCCGGGAACGTCTTCGCGCGCGTTGAGCGCGGCGTCGGCGCCCAGCTCGCGCGCCGCGTTCAGGCGAAAATCGTTGACGTCGGTGGCGGCGATCAGCGCCGCGCCGCGGGCGCGCGCGAGCTGCACGTGCAGCAGGCCGGAGATGCCGCTGCCGAAGACGAGCACGCTTTGGCCGGCGCTCATTCCGGCGAATCTCTGGGCCCGGGCGACGCAGCCGACCGGCTCGATGAAAGAGCCGTCTTCGAAGGAGATCTCGCCGGGCAGGCGAAAGGTGCCGAGCTCGACGTTCAACTTAGGCACGCGGATATATTCGGCGAAGCCGCCCGGATCGAAATGGGTGCTCCGCAGCGTGTCGCAGACCGAATGATGGCCGCTCAGGCAATAGCGGCACTGCATGCACGGGACGTGGTGCGACACCATGACGCGGTCGCCGGGGCGGTATGCCGTCACGCCCGCGCCGGCGGCCGCGACTTCGCCCGCGATCTCGTGCCCCAGCACCAGCGGCGCCTTTTGGATGCGGTACCATTCCATCACGTCCGTGCCGCAGATGCCGCTGGCCTTGACGCGCACCAGCAGCTCGCCCGGACCGATGGACGGCACCGCCATTTCCTCGAGGCGCACGTCCCGGTTGTTGTAGTACATCGCGACTTTCATGATTTCGAGCTTTGAATTGCGAATGGTGAATTCAAAACCAAAAATTCAACATGCAAAATCGCTTCAACCGGCGGCGCGCTTCGCCTTGGGGCCCTTGGAGGACTCATAGATTTTATACGCTTCGGCCACCGAGACGTTGTCGTGCACGATGGCGCGCACGGCGCGGATCATGCCGACCGGGCTGTCGGACTGAAAGATGTTTCTCCCCATATCGACGCCCACCGCGCCGTCGCGCACGGCGTTGGCGGCGAGCTCCAGCGCCTCCATCTCGGGGGTCTTCTTGCCGCCGGCGATGATGACGGGGATCGGGCAGCTCTCGACCACCTTCTCGAACTCTTCGCAGTGATAGGTCTTGACGATGTGCGCGCCCAGCTCGGCCGCGATGCGGCAGGCGAGCCCGAGGTAGCGGACGTCGCGCGCCATGTCCTTGCCCACGGCGGTGACGGCCAGCACCGGGATGCCGTGCCGCTCGCCTTCGTCGACGAGCTTCGCCAGGCTCACGAGCGTCTGCTTCTCGAACTCCGATCCGACGAAGATCGAGAGCGCCATCGCCGAGACGTTCAGGCGGACCGCGTCCTCGATCGAGACCGTGATGTCCTCGTTGGAAAGCTCCGTCAAAATGCTCGTGCCGCCCGAGACCCGAAGGACCACCGGGACGTTCGCGGCCGGATCGACCGAGGTCCTCAGCACGCCGCGCGTGAGCATGATCGAGTCGGCGTAGGAAATCAGCGGCTCGATCGTCTTCTTCGGCTCTTCCAGACCGCTGGTGGGCCCCAAAAAGTAGCCGTGGTCCACGGCGAGCATGACCGCCCGGCCGTCCTCGGGTTTGATGATCCTCGAAAGCCTGTTTTTCATTCCCCAATCCATATGGTCCGAGCCTCCTTTGACGCGTTCTATCCGACAAAAGCTACCATAAAAGAGCGAGAGAAGTGAAACGATCCAAGCCGGCGCGCAGTATTATTTAAACGAAGCCGGAGGCTACTCCGCCGGCGCGCGCCGGCGGAGAGCCGGCAAGGCGTAGCGCGCCCCGAGGCCTGAAAGTATCAGGCCGCCGCCCCATAAGGTCGCGCGCGCGGGCACCTCGCCGTGGACCAGGGCGACCCAGATCGGATTCAGCACCGGCTCGATGAGCACGAGCAGCGAAGCCTCCTGGAGCGAAATCTTTTCCAGGCCCCGGGAGAAGAGAAAATAGGGAATGCCGAGCTGAACCACGCCCATGACCATCAACGAGACGGTTTCTCGCCCGGTCAGGACGAGCTCCGAGCCGGCCCACGGCAAAAGCGCGGCCGAGCAGACAAGATTATTCGCCAGCGTCAGATAGCGCGGGTCGATCTCTTTTACGAACCGCAGGCTGGTCATGTAAATCGCGAAAAACAGCCCCG
>DASWFA010000464.1:0-15503 GCA_036394475.1 Binatia bacterium | reverse complement strand
AGGAAATTTTTGAGTATCTCCTGGCCGCGCGGCGTATGGACCACCTCGGGGTGGAATTGCACGCCGAACCGCCGCCGGTCCGGATCGGCGAAGGCGGCGATGGGGGAGTTCTGGCTGTGGGCCAGGATGCGCCAGCCCTTCGGCGCGGCGTCCATTTTGTCGCCATGGCTCATCCAGACGCGCGCGGCGCCCTTGGACAGGCCGTGAAAGAGATCGGAGTCGTCGTCGATCACAAGGTCCGCCGGTCCATACTCGCGCCGCTCGGCGCGCGCGACCGTCCCGCCGGCGGCCAGATTGATCATGCCCATGCCGTAGCAGATCCCTAAAAACGGCGCGTCGAGATCGAAGAGCCGCGCCTCGACCTTGGGCGCATCCTCCTGGTAGACGCTGGCCGGCCCGCCGGAAAGGATGATGCCTTTGGGATTCAAAGCGCGAATTTTTTCCAGCGGCAGGCTGAACGGATGGATCTCGCAGTAGACGCTGGCCTCGCGCACGCGCCGCGCGATCAGCTGGGTGTACTGGGAGCCGAAGTCGAGAATGAGAATCATTGCAATAGCTGGGAAGCGGTCAGCTTTCAGCCAGACACTCCGAATCTTAGCTGATCGCTAAAAGCTGATAGCTGAAAGCTTTTATTCCGCCCGGTAGTTCGGCGCTTCTTTGGTGATGAAGACGTCGTGCACGTGGCCCTCGCGCAGCCCCGCCATCGTGACGCGCATGAAGCGCGCCTTGGCCCGCAAATCCCCGACGGTGCGGCAGCCGAGATAGCCCATCCCGGCGCGCAGCCCGCCGATCAACTGGTGGATATTGAAGGAGAGCGAGCCCTTGTACGGCACCTGGCCTTCGATGCCTTCGGGCACGAGCTTCGACTCTTCGCTCACGTCGGCCTGGCCGTAGCGGTCCTTGCTGCCCTCTTTCATGGCGCCGAGCGAGCCCATGCCGCGATAAACCTTGTACGTCCTGCCCTGGTAGAGAATGGTCTCGCCGGGGCTCTCCTCGGTGCCGGCGAAGAGGCTCCCGATCATCACCGAGTCGGCGCCGGCGGCGAGCGCCTTGGTGATGTCGCCCGAATATTTGATGCCGCCGTCGGAGATCAGCGGTGTGTTGTGACGCGCCGCGGCCTTGGCGCAGCTCGAGATCGCCGTGATCTGCGGCACGCCGACGCCGGAGATCACGCGCGTCGTGCAGATCGATCCGGGCCCGACGCCGACCTTGACGCCGTTGACGCCGGCGTCGATCAGCGCGGACGCGCCCTCTTCGGTCGCCACGTTGCCGCCGAGGAGATTGAGATCGGGATGGCGCCGGCGGATGAAGCGCACGGCTTCGAGCACGTTTTTCGAGTGGCCGTGCGCCGTGTCCACCACGATCACGTCGACGCCGGCTTTCACCAGCGCCTCCACCCTTTCCTCGGAGTCCGGCCCGACGCCGACCGCCGCCCCGACGCGGAGACGCCCGAGCTCGTCCTTGCAGGCGAACGGGTACTGGGTTTTCTTTTCGATGTCTTTGACCGTGATCAGCCCCTTCAGCTGAAACTTTTCGTCCACCACCAGGAGCTTTTCGATGCGATGGCGATGGAGCGTTTCCTTGGCCTCGTCGAGACCGACGCCCGGCCGCGCGGTGACGAGGTTCTCTTTGGTCATGACCTCGGAGACCGGCCGGTCCAGCCGCTTTTCGAAGCGCAGGTCGCGGTTGGTCAGGATGCCGACCAGGCGGCCGTTCTGCGTCACGGGCAGCCCGGAGATCCCGTATTTGTGCATGACCTCGCGGGCATCGGAGATCTTTTGGTCCGGCCGCACGGTGATCGGATCGGTCACCATGCCGCTCTCGAACTTTTTCACCTTCTCGACTTGCGCCGCCTGCGCCGCGATCGGCATGTTGCGGTGGATAAAGCCCATGCCGCCTTCCTGCGCCATCGCGATCGCGGTGCGCGACTCGGTCACGGTGTCCATGGCGGAGCTGAGCAGCGGGATGTTGAGTTCGATGCGCTCGGTCAAGCGCGTCTTGACGTCGGTGTCGCGGGGCAGGACCGCGGATTCGGCCGGCACTAAGAGAATGTCGTCGAAGGTCAGGCCCAGCGGGAGGATTTCTTGGTCAAACATGGCTCACCTCCAAAACGGGCAAAAAAAAACCCAGACCTGCGCCTGGGTTTTTGGGAGCGTTTGTCGCTTTTGAGCAAACATGAAGTTTTATACCAGGAAACTTTTTCCTTGGCAAGGCCGGGGGCGGGACGTCGGCGGGCTCCCGCCGCGCGCGGCAGCAAAAGCGGCTTGACACGGGCGGCCTTCTGTATCAGGATAGCGGCGAATTACCGCGAACCGCTAGGCCTTCCCGAAAAAACCGCTTCGATTGTCATCGCATAGCATAGAAGACCTGGTCGACGGCGCCGGCATGAAACGCGAACCCTCCCGGCTGATATTGATTCTGGCGCTCTGCCTTCCCGCGGCCGCCGCCCGGGCGGATACGCCGCAAAAAAATGTCCCGGTCGCCTGGGAGTTTCTCTCCCCCGCCAATCTCGGCGGCCTGCCGCCGCTGGCAGGCGAGCCGAACGCGACTCTTCCCAAGCTCAACCGGTCCTTCGAGCTGCTCAACCTGTGGGAGAACGGTCTCAAGGTGAAAACCGACTACATCGAGAAGCAGCCCGGCGACGACCTGAAAAGCCTTTCGCCGGGGACGCCGCAGCCGGGCGAGGTCAAGGCGCTGGTCACTTCCTCCATCGTGGACCGCCTGCTCAACGCCGAAGGGGAGCTGGCGTACAGCTCGCCCGATTCGCAAAAACTCTTGGGCATCGGAGAAGAGACGCATCGCCTGCTCCGCTTCGGTCTCAAAGGCGGCTGGACCAACTTCGCCTACGGCGCGGAATACCGCTCGGTGGGAAAGGATTTCATCAATCTTGCCGGCCCGGGCTTCGCCGCGGACCAGGAGGGCGCCGAGCTGTGGACCGAGCAGAAATACGGCATCTTCAGCTTCCGAGAGTCCTTCTCGCGCTTTACCGACAACGCGGCCGACGACCCGGCCCGGCCGCTGACGACGCGGGCGCTGGGCGGCGCGAGCCTCGCGATCGCGCGGCCGGCGTGGCCGATCGTGAGCTTTTTCTACACCGGCGGCCTGCTCTCGACCTCCCGGGAGCCGGACGGCTTCACGCCCCAGCGGGGCGCGCTCCACAGCCTCGGAACTTCGCTGCAATACCGCCTTTCCGGATTGGAAGCCACGCTCGCCTCGGCCTACTCGCTGAACGACATCGCGAGCCGCGCCGGCGCGGCCTCCTCGCGGGTGGCGACGCGCACACCGCTGTTCTCGCTGGCGCTCAATTACCGCCCGACCATCCTGCCGATGAAAATCCATGCGTTCGGGTCCTACACCACGACGAAAACCAGCGACGGCGGCACCGACAACAACGGCGTCAATCTTTCCGGCGCTTTGGCCTGGGAGCTGGGAGCCTCCCGCGCGGGGAAGAACACCCTATTTTTGGGCGGCACTTTCAACCGCCGCCAGGACGTTGTCAATCCGGGCGCTTCCAACAAGGACGCCTCGGTCTGGGTGCGCGTCAAAATCGCGGGTTTCTGATTTCCTTAACGAATGGAGCATCATGCCGCTATACGAATACGAATGCACCAAAGGACACCGCTTCGAAATGGTCCAGAAGGTCCGGGAAAAGCCGGCGGCGAAATGCGCCGTCTGCCCAGCCAGGGCCGGGCGCGTCATCTCCCGCCCCACGCTGCTCCACAACCGCGGCATCCACGTCTTCGACCGCGTGACCAAGGACGACGTGATGCACAGCCGCCCCTCGTCGCTCAAGTCCCTCAAAAAAAACAAATTCTAGTTGTTATCGCGCGCCGCGTTTGTTAATACAGCGCATTGAGCCGCTCCCCCGGCGGCGAGAAGCCCGATGCTTGCCAAGGTCAACAGCGCCGCGCTCTACGGCATAGACGCACTCCGCGTCGAGGTCGAAATCGACCTCGCCTCCGGCCTGCCGCAGCTCGCCACCGTGGGGCTCGCCGAAGGCGCGGTCCGGGAGAGCAAGGACCGCATCCGCGCCGCGCTCAAGAACTGCGGCTACTCCTTCCCGGCGAAAAAGATCACCATCAATCTGGCCCCCGCCGACATCAAAAAAGAGGGCTCCGCCTACGATCTGCCGATGGCTATCGGGATTCTGGCGGCCGAGGGATTGGTGCAAAAGGACCGGCTCCAGGAGTATTTCCTCATGGGCGAGCTTTCCCTCGACGGCGAGATCAAGCCGATACGCGGCGCGCTCCCCATCGCGGTCACCGCGAAAAAAGAGGGCCTCAAGGGCATCATCGTCCCCGAGGCGAACGGCCGGGAGGCCGCGGTCATCCGCGAGATCGAAGTCCTCGGCGTCCGGCAGCTCTCGGAAGTCGTCGAGTTTTTCAACGGCGAGAAGACCCTCGTGCCGACTCACGTGGACGTGGAAGAGCTGTTCAACCGGCACTGCCAGTACGACGCGGACTTCAGCGACGTCAAAGGCCAGCAGCACGTCAAGCGCGCGCTGGAGGTCGCCGCCGCGGGCGCGCACAACGCCATTTTAGTCGGGCCGCCGGGCTCGGGCAAGACGATGCTGGCGAAGCGGCTGCCGACGATTCTCCCCGATCTGACTCTGGCCGAGGCGCTGGAGAGCACCAAAATCCACAGCGTGACCGGCCTGTTGAACGGCAACCCCATCGTCGCCACGCGCCCCTTCCGCTCGCCGCACCATACGATCTCCGACGCCGGGCTCGTCGGCGGCGGCACCGTGCCCAAGCCGGGCGAAGTCTCGCTCGCGCACAACGGCGTGCTTTTTCTCGACGAGCTGCCCGAGTTCAAGCGCAACGTCCTGGAAGTCCTGCGCCAGCCGCTGGAGGACGGCAGCATCACGGTCTCGCGCGCCGTCGGCTCGATCAACTATCCCGCGGGCTTCATGCTGATCGCCGCGATGAACCCCTGCCCGTGCGGCTTCTTCACCGATCCGCAAAAGGAATGCGGCTGCACGCCGCCGCAGATCCAGCGCTACCGCTCGCGCGTCTCCGGGCCGCTGCTCGACCGTATCGACATCCAGATCGAAGTGCCGGCGCTGCGCTACCAGGAGCTCGCCAGCAAGGACGCCGGCGAGCCGTCTTCGGCTATCCGCCAGAGAGTCAACGCCGCGCGCCGGATCCAGCTCGCGCGCTTTCAGAAAAAAGGCCTCCACGCCAACGCGCAGATGGGGACGCGGGACATCAAAAAGTTTTGCGCCGTCAAGCCGGAAGCGGAGAAACTGCTGGAAGTCGCGATCAATAAATTGGGCCTGAGCGCCCGGGCCTACAGCCGCGTGCTCAAAGTCAGCCGCACCATCGCCGACCTCGAAGGCTCCGAGGAGATCCGCCCGGCGCACGTCTCGGAGGCGATCCAATACCGGAGCCTGGACCGGAGGCTGTAGGGAAGATTCGTAAAGAAAAGCCCGGCCCGCCCGCTCTACGCCGGCTCCACGCATGAGCCAAAAAAATCACAACCACGGGGGCTTCACGCTGATAGAGGTGCTCGTCGTAATGGCGATCATCGCCATCTTGACGGCCGTTCTTGTGCCCAGCGCCTCTAAAAAATTGTCCACGCTGTACAAGAGATACAAGGTGGTCTCGGTATTTTACGCGACCGACCGGAACGCGACAGGGAAGGAGGAACCCCACGCTTTCTTCGGCGGATCGCGCGGGACGCTGAGCTTCGGCGTCTGCGACGCCAGCATCCCCGAAGACCATCGGATCGGCGCGCTCGAAACTCCGTTTATCTTATACCGGGTGTTGGGGCTGAAGCGATTTGCAGAAGATCCGGAGCAGCACGTGGTCCTGCTCGCCGTCGAACCGAAGGCGCAAGCCGTCTTTTTGGCCGAATTGAAAAATAAGATCGCGGCGTCCGAAAAACGCGGCGCCCTCGTCTTCATCCACGGATACAACGTCAGCTTCGAGGATTCCTGCAGGCGGACCGCCCAGCTCGCGTATGACCTCAAATTCAGCGGCGCGCCGATGATGTACAGCTGGCCTTCCGAGGGAAGCCTGCTGAATTACGTCAAGGACGAAACCGACGTCGAATGGAGCACGCCCGACTTCGAGCGGTTCCTCGAAATGCTGGCGGATGAGACCGGGGCGCGAACGATCCACCTGGTCGCGCACAGCATGGGCAACCGAGCGCTGGTCAATGCCTTGGCGTCCATCGTGAAAAAGCGGGGAAAAGATCTCCGTCCGTTGTTCAGTCAGGTCGTGCTCACGGCCCCCGACTTGGACGCGGGCGTCTTTCGCAATCTGGCCCGGATCATTCAGAAAGGCTCTCTGCGCACGACCCTTTACGCCTCGTCCAACGATGAAGCGCTGAACCTTTCCAAGAAATTCCACGGCTACGCCCGCTTGGGGGACGCCGGCCACAATCTGACCGTCGTCAAGGGGATGGATACGGTCGATGCCTCCTCGGTCAAGACGTCGTTCTTGGGGCATTCCTATTTCGGCGACGAGGACAGCGTGATCGCGGATTTACACGAGCTGGTCGCCGAGCTCAAGCCGCCGGATCAGCGCTTCTACCTGAGAGAGCGAAAGCGGCAGAGCCTGGCCTACTGGGAGTTTCGAAAAAGGAAGGGCGATTAGGCGGCTGGCTTTGCTGCGAACGTGCGCCCTCACCGCCCCCGACCGGGCTTCTTCCGGCGCCGCGAATTTATAATTTCCTTCCATCCCTGTGCGCGCGGGGAGGCGGCCGCGCGATCGACGTTTGCGCCGCGTGAGCCCGCCGCATCGACGGCCTGGACTCCTAGGACGTTATCCGCTGCTTATTTTCTGTTTGTTCCTGTCGGCGAACCAGGGCGCAAGACCCTATCACAACTCCGCCGAGAGTGAGCATGGATACGATCAGTCCGATTAAAAAAGAGGCCGGTTCGTAGCGAAACTCGACGCGATGCCTTCCGGGCTGCACGGCGACGCCGCGGAAAAATAAATTGGCTCTGAGTATTTCCTCTTCCCTGCCGTCGACGTAGGCGCGCCATCCGGGATAGAAAGAGTCCGCCAGGACCAAAATCCCGGGCTGATCCGAAAAGGCATCGACTTCCACCACCCGGTTTTCATATCGCGTTATGGCTGCGTTTCCGCTTGCGTCCGACCGAGATGCGAGCGGCAGTTCTTTATCGAGAACAACCTGCTTGAAAGGGTCGAAACTATCACTCGAAAGCCGGCTTAAGATCGCTCGCGGGTTATTTTCATGGATCGCCGTGGTGGCAATGTAAGCTCTCGGAACCACACGGTCGATTTTATAAAGCCATGACGGATATTCCGGAAAATAGCGGACAAGCGTGGCGCCTTTTTCAGGCAAGGGCCGAAACGTATTTATATATTTTACGTTTAACTCCCCGAGTAGGCGATACAACCGGTCGGGAGGGAGCTGATTGGCGCCTTCGAGGAAGACGGTATAAGGCCACCGTCCCAAGGCATCGGTCTCCTGCATGTAATCAAACCCATGGAAGACTCCCGTATTCGGCATAAGATTGCCGAATTGCAGCAGCTGAAACTCGCGCAAGGACGGTTCCTTCAAAAAGAAGTAAGACGCCGGGTGCAGGTTGAAAGGGGCGGGGAAATAAAAGAGACGATTCGGCTCGGGATCGGGCGACGTTAGGACCCTGGAATGCCCATAAGCAACCTCCGGATTCAGCAAAAACTGATAGGGCCCGTTCACGGAGTTTAGATCGAAGAAAGCGATCGCAATCAAAAGGCCCTTAACCACGGCGGGCCTGAGATTCTTCCTCTGCCCCAAAAAAAAGACCAGAATAATCCCCAGCATCAAGACAAGCTGCATCTCCAAATTGGCGATCACCGCCGAGGTATTCTGAATGGTTGCCGTCGCATGGATTCCCGCATCGGTCGTACGGGCAATGAGTCCGCTGAGAGGTTCGGGATGGATTCGCAGGTAGAGATATGCCAGCAAAAAAACGACCCATAGAAAAGCCGCGCAGGCGACCGGGCGGAAACTAAACCGCGTCTCGCATTCGAAAAAATCATTCAGGCCTTTGAACGCGATAAAAAGTATCAGCGCGTGGGTTAGAAAAACAAATTTCTCGGGGAACCGTATGACGCTGAAGAACGGCACGTGCTGGAACAGAAGCTGATAGATGGGGGTGTGGTCCCCCAGGGCGATAAGCACGGTGACGACGATCAGCCCTACAAACCCCGCCCGCTCTCGCGTGGAGGCGTAGTAAAGCCAAAAAATCACACCGACGAGGGCCAGATTGCCGATATACAGACTCACAAACAACGGCAGATGGGGCAAAAAGAACAACTGCGGCGGAACGGCGCTTTCTATGTTCATCTGCTTATCGACGAAGAATAGATTGAGGAGTCCCTGGGGATAGAGAGACCAGGCGGGACCCGCACCGTAGGAAACCGGCTGGGCTCTCCACGATTGATAAAATAATTCCACCGTCGGCAGGATCTGAACCATTGCGAGCCCCGCGACCAACGCGTTGGCGCCCGCAAGCGCGAGAAGGCTCCGGCCGTAAGCGGCTTTTTCCTTTATCCGGACCCCATCGAGGAGCAAAAGCGCCATGCTCATAGCGTAAAGCTCGGGTGAACCGGCAAGGAACTGAAGCAATGAAACGAACGCGAGCGCTAAAAAAGCCCTCCAGGATTCATTTTTCAAATACCGTTCCCACAAAAGAACTACCCACGGGAGCCAAACGGCGGCTTGAAAATGATTCAGAACGTTGGTCATGGAAACAGTCGCGCCGCCGAGGGTAAAAATAATCGACCCTATGATCGCCAAGGATGGGGAGTATCCTCAACTACGGCAGAGCGCGTAGGCTCCGGTGACCGCCGCCAGATAGTGAAATAAAAAGGTCGCCTGAATCGCCGGAAAGAATGGAAAAACGAAATAAATAAAGTGTGGCGGGTAAAAAGTCCCCGACTGGAAATTGGCTAATAGAGGATATCCCATGCCTACCCGGCGGTTCCAGAGGGGAAGCTCGCCGGCGTTGAAGCTTTGAGCCAGACTAAATCTCATGGGATAAAAGTAGGTGCCGAGGTCACGAAAAAAGGGGATTTTGCCGCCCCATACCATCTCGTGGCTGAACCAAAGAACCATCAATACCAAAAGACTCAGAGCTGGCAATTCGTTTCGCGCGAACGGCTTAACTAAATTCATCGGCGGGCTAAATACCGAATTGAGGCGCTGAAATACGGTGGATCGTCCCGGTTGCACGGCCGACATTATACCGAATAGCGATCTGCGGCAACGTCAAAGCATGGGAAGCATACGGATGATCGTCTGGTTTTTACTCCACGGGCTCGCCAACCGGCCGTCGGAAAGCCGACGCGCCCCTTACCGCTCCCGACCGGGCCTCTTCCGGCGCTGCGAATTTATAATTTCCTTCCACCCCCGGGCGCGCGCGGCGGTCGCAGCTTCAATCGAGCGCCGCGCCGCGTGAGCCCGCCGCATCGACGGCCTGGACTCATGGAGACGCGACAGCCGGTAGGTCTCCGGCGTCAGCCGGTCGATCTTCGTGCGAATCGCCTCGCTTCCGATGGGGAGCGGACCCAGGTTTTTTATCTCGGGCTTGTCCGTAAAGCGCCTGAGCTGGAACCAATCGCCGCCGACCGGCTCATGCCAGGTCAGGTATCCGCCCGGCAGGACTTCGCGCGGCGCCGTGATCGCGCCCGTAAAGCTGTAGCGCACGCCGGCAGCCGCGACCGGGTCGAAGTAGCTGGGCGTGTAGAAATCGGAGACCAGGACGCCGTTCACGGTATAGGCGAAATCGTCGTCCTCGCAGGGATCGCAAACCTCGACGAGAAACTCGACGCGGCCTTGCGCTTCCACCGGCGAGGCGCCCGCTATCAGGCGGCTGCCGAACGGATCGGCCAGCATCTCGAGCGCCTCGTGGCCGGCGGCGAGCGACCAGCTCGGCCCGCCTTCGATCAAGGCGAACGGCTGGCCGTTGCGGTCGCGGTGCTGGCCGCCGTGCGTCACCGCCTCGACGACGATGATCGGCCAATAGCCGACCGGCACGTCGTCCAGCGTCGCGAAGGCGTCGATCGTCGCCGTCACGTTCCAGACCGGCCCGAAGTCGCGTACGACCTGTTTCTGAATCGCCGCGCTCACCATCGACAGGTCAGCGAAGCCGACTTGCGGGAGCGTCGAGACCAGGGCCAGCTCAATCGGGAGCATGCGCGACCTCACTGGGCGAGTTCAAGACGGGTGATCGGGTGGATCTCCCACGCGGTCTTCGGCCGCCTCCCCGCGGGACCGACGACCCCGGGCGCGTGGTCGATGTCGTAAAAGAGCGAGCCTTCGATGATCACGGGGATCGGATCGTCCGCGTAGCTGTGATAGGCGCCGGTGCCGGGGAGATCCTCGTCGAGGATCGCGGCCAGGCTCTGCCTGACTTCGAGCAGGGTCTGGAACGCCGCCGCGTTCTGGCTCGGCAGACCGCTGATCTCGGTATTGAAATAGGTCTTCGGTGTTTGGGACGGATCGGTTCCCGCGATGATATGCCAATCCTGGTCGGCCTCGTACTTGATCGCGTAGATCCAGGCGCGCACCCGGACATTGCGCCGCTCTTCGTCGAGGCGCGCGTTCGAGTCGGTTTCGAGCGGCGGTTGATGATTGCGCATGTCGTCGTCGGACGCCAGCGAGGCGATCAGCGCCTCGAGAGCGGCGAACTCCTCAATATTCGCATCTGCGATGGTCGTCTTGGGCCCCTTGCGGTCTTTTCCCCTGAAGCGGGCCTTGATCTGGTCCGTCGGGCCGGCCGCGGTGAGCGGGTCGAAAGCCGGGATGAGGAAGTCCATCTCCTCTTCCCGTTCGGCGGAGACCCACTCGGCGACCGGCTGTGCCGTATAGGCCCAGCGCTTCGCGACCGGAGTTTTGGCGGCGGCGCAGCCGCCGAGCGCCGCCGAGAGGAGAACGGCGAGAACAAAACGGTACCTGGGCCAGAACCGCAGTGCGGTGCGCTCTTTCATGCCAGCCTCCGCGACCGGCGCTTGCGCGCCGTTTAGCTCATGAGATGGAGCCTATATGGCCTATATAGGGTCTGCCTGTCAAGTTAAATTAAGGCGCGGAGACCCCATTTCCCCTTTTCGTGGCGCCGTAGCAGTCATCGTGCGGAATTCTTTTCCAAGCTGATTCTCCCACTCCGTGTCGACGCGGTCCGCCCGCTTGCAGGCCGATGCCCGCGGCGGTAGATTGCCGGTGGAGTAAACAGCCGCGAGGTCGTTGGGATGATTATCGCCGAATCTTTGGACCATTTCGTCGTGCCGGTCGACGACCTCGTCGTCGCCGAAGAGTTTTACGTCCGGGTCTTCGGCGGCCGGATCACCAAGCGCAACGGCCTGAACGTGCGCCACCGCAAACGCGGCGCCGTGCCGCATACGTTTATTCAGATCGGCGGCAAGCGCATGGGCGTGTATCTGCAGAGCGCCGACCGGCCCGGGCCGGTCGGCGCGCGCGGCCTGCCGACCTACTCTTTCACGACGACGGACGAAGGACTGGAGACGCTCCGAAGAGAGCTGCATCAAGTCGGCGTCGAATGCGAGGGGCCGGTGGTGAACGCTCATGCCTTCGCCGACCAGTCGCTGTTTTTCACCGATCCGGCCGGCAACCATTACGCCGTTTACACGCCCAAAGACCACGCGGCGCGGCCGAGCCACGCGAGCGACCGCATGACCGGCGTGGGCTATATAGAATTGGAAGCGCCGTCGGTCGAAGCTTCGATCGGTTTCTACGAGAAAGTGCTCGGCTTCGAAGTCCAGAGCCGCGCCACCAGTCCCGGCCGGGCGACGCTCAAAATGGCCAGCGGCCAGACATTGATCCTGACCGAGGCGCCGTTCGCCGCCAAAGGCCTGGTGATGAGCCGCAAGGTACCGGGGCCGCATATCGCGTTCTACGTCCCCGGCGCGAAATGGTCGGCGGCCCTCGAGCACTTGAACAGGCTGGGAATCGAAAACGGCGACCGCGGCGCGGCCAAAGAGCGAACGGGAGACCAGGGCGGCACGTATATGGACGACCCGGCCGGCTATGTGATTCAATTCATCACCGACGGCATGGAGTAGAAGCGAGTAAAAAATTGAACGACCGGCTAAAGCGCGCGCGGCTGCGCGAGATTCTCGCCGATCCGGCCGGCGCCATCGCGCCCGGAGTGACCGACGGCTTGTTTGCGCGGCTGGTCCAGGACTGCGGCTATGCGGTCGCGCACCTATCGGGCAACGCCATCCACAAAAACTTTTGCCTGCCGGACCGCAATCTCTTGGCCGCCGCGCAAATCGCCCGACGCGTGGGGCAGATCTCCGAAGCGGTCGATATCCCGCTGATCGTCGACGGCGGCCCGATCGGTATAGCCCCTCTCGCCCTGTCGCGCGCGGTCGGTCTCTACGAGCGCGCCGGCGCGGCGGCGATCCGATTCGAGGACAGCCTGCGGAGCGAGGCCGGCGCTCCCGCGCGGGAGCTCGCCGTTGCGCCGGCGGCCCTGGTCGTCGACCGGATCAAGGCGGCGGCCGACGCGCGGCGCGACCCTTCGCTCGTTTTGATCGCGCGCTGCGACTCCCGGCCCAAGGAATCGCCCGCCGAGGTTCGCGAAAGGCTCGCGGCCTACGCCGAAGCCGGCGCCGATGCGGTCGGCGTGCAGCTCGACGAGGCCGCCGGCTTCCGCGAGATCGGCGCCCGCGCTCCGGCGCCCCTGGTATGCCTCTGGCCCAAGACCAAAATGAGCGCGTTCGAATTTTTCCGCCTGGGCGTCCGCATCGCGCTGATGCCGTCGAGCCTCCCCCTCGCCGCCGCGGCCGCCGCGCGGGAAATGCTGCTCGACCTGAAGCGAAGCGGAACCGATCGCGACTATTTCGCCGGGCAAAAGGAATTCGCCGCGACGGAGACATGGTACAAGCAGCTGGGTTCCGGTTCGAAACGGACCTAACCGGGAGATCGGATGTTAAAGGAAATCGCGCTGCCCCAGGCCTATCGCGTCACGCCCACCGGGCTCTATCTCATCTCCACCGCGCACCAGGGGAAGCGCAACGTGCAGTTCGCCTTTCGCGCGCTCGGGATTTCCGACGAGCCGCCGCTCCTGGTGATCGGCATCCAGGACGGCAATTTCAGCCGCGAGATGATCCAGAAAAGCGGCGAATTCGTCGTCAACGTTTGCTCCGAGAAGCAGCTCTTCGCCGTGGACAAGAGCCGCGAACTTACCGGGCGCGCCGTCGAGGACAAATTCACCGCCCTCGGGCTGGAGACTCTCCCGGCCGTAAAGGTGCAGGCGCCGCTCGTCGCCGGCTGCCACGCCAACATCGAATGCAAGGTGGTAAAGGAAATGGAGCTGGAGGGATTGTACCTGTTCGTCGGCCGGGCGCTCGCCGCCCATCTCGACGATCAAGCGCCGCCGGTTGCCCGGCTCGCGGGCAAAACCTTTCGTCTCGATGGGCCGATTTAACGGGAGGGCCGTCATGCCTCGTCGCCTGCGGGCTTCCTTGTGGCTGCTCGCCATTCCGGCCGCGCTGTTCTTCCATCGGAATCTTGAAGCCGCCGCTCCGGAAGAAACCCTTGCGCAAATCAATCGCCTCGCGCCGGCCGAACGCCAGGCCGCCCTGGTGCGCGAAGCGAAGAGCGAGCGCAGCGTGGTCTGGTACGCGCCGATGAATCGCGAAGACCTGCGCCAATTCACGACCGCCTTCGAGGCGGAGTATCCTTTCCTCAAGGTCGAAATTCTCACCAGCGGCCCGCAGAGCCTGCTCAACCGCATCATGACCGAGCACCGCGCCGGCAAGCACAACTACGACACCATGAACGTGCGCAGCTCGGCGCTCTACACGCTCAAGAAAGCGGGCGCCGTCATGCGTTTCGACGCGCCCAACCGCCGCGCGCTGCGCGCCGGGTTTACCGACAAGGAGGGATACCTGAACGGCCTGTGGGCGTCGCTCCTGGTTTATCTCTACAACAGCAAGCAGGTGCCGCGCGCCCAGGCGCCCAGGTCGATCGACGACTTGCTGCAGCCGAGATGGAAAGGCCGGCTCGGCATGGACAAGGACGCCGACGACTGGCTCGCCGCGATCATGGACTACTACGGCGACGAGCGCGGCAAGCAGATCGCCCGCGGCCTCGGCGCGCAGCAGTTGAATATCCGCAAGGGGCGCACCCTGGTCTCCCATCTGGTCGCCGCGGGGGAATTTTCCGTCCAGATCGACGCCCATCACCACGAAGCCGTGGCGCTGCGCAAGGCCGGCGCGCCGATCGACTATCTCTTCCCCGAGCCGTTCGTGCCCGTCAAGGCGGTGTCGGCGTTCGTGCTCTCGTCGCACCCACCCCACCCGCACGCCGCGGCGCTGCTGGTGGACTTCATGATTTCGAAAAAAGGCCAGGAGATCGCCTACCGCCAGAGCCGCTGGCCGGCGCACAAAGACCTCGCCACCGGCGGCGCCGACGAAGTCGGCAGCCGTAAAACCGTCGTCCCCGACGCCGAAAAATGGGGCGCGCGGTTTGAAGAGCTGGTGCAGCTGAGCGGACTGCTGGAGAAGTAAGGCGCGGGGGATTTCTCCATGGCCGAGATGATAAAAACAAAGATCGGGTTCGTCAGCGGCGGCAAAAGCTCGATGCCGCACTACGCGAGCTTCACGCCGCTCGTCCCGCGGGACGTCCGCATCGATCACCGGGGCTTGGGTCTTTACGGCGAGTCCCTGTATGAAATCGCCAACAAGAAGGAGACGATCGTCCGGAGAGTCGAGGAGCTGGCGGCGGAGCTCGATTGGGACGGCGTCATCGTCACCGCCGCGCCGACGGAGGTTCTCAATCCCGGGCTTTACGGCGGCCTCAAATCGGCGCTCGAGATTCCTTTCACGACGGCGCTCCACGCCTCGGTCGCCGCGCTCGGGGCTTATTCGGCAAAGCGGGCTCTTCTCCTCACTCCTTTCGACGCTCGCTTGAACGACTTGATCCGCCGCCATCTGGAAAAGGCCGGCGTGTCGGCGGTCGCGCCGCATCCGTTCGACGAGCTCGGCGTGCCGCAGCGGATGAGCGGCGATGAGGTCTTCGAGCTCGCGCGGAAGACGATCGGCGCCGCCGGCAAAGTCGACGCGGTTTATTTTCAGGGCGCCGTGCTCGACCCGATCAAGGTTCTGGAGCGGATCGAAACAGAGCTCGGGATCACGGTGATCGCGAGCAATCCCGCGATGCTCTGGTACGTGCTCTCCAAACTCGGGCGCGCCCATCCCATGGCCGGCTACGGGAGATTGCTGAAGGAATGGCCGGAGTTGGGGGATTAGGCGGGGCGCCGGCAAATTCGCCGCGCTTTGCTTAGCGGCGAACGTCAAGAATCAAGATTTGATCCCGCCTTGTCCGTCGCCTTCACTACGGTTTACGCGCATAGCTGACCGTCAACATCTCCCACTGATGGCCGTCCGGTTCGTTCCAATAGACAATGCTGCCGCCGTGCCGCGTGTCGATACGGAAGTCGACCGGACCGCGAACGTCGCTGCGGTACGGTATCCCTGCCGCCTTGATGCGCCCGAGGATGGCGTCGAAGTTCTCCTGAT
>DASWFA010000463.1:0-1595 GCA_036394475.1 Binatia bacterium | reverse complement strand
GTAAAACCATGATCCGATCCTTCAAGTCGAGAGAAGCGGAGATGATCTTCAGCCGGCGGAAATCCGCCCGCATCCCCGAAGAGGTCCAGCGGCTCGCGCTGAGGGAATTGCGCGCGCTCGACCGGGCGCCGCTCTGCCGGGAAGTCTGGGCCCCGTCCGGGGAAAATTCCGGCAACGGCTCGGGGGGCGGCGCGCACGGCCGGTACGCCATCGCCATCAACGACGAGTGGCAGATCCGCTTCGACTGGCGCGAGGGCCACGCCTACGACGTGGAGATCGTCGACGGCGCCCCGCATCATAAAGAATAAAAGCCGCTTCCTTCCGCGTCCTTCCTCTGTCTCTTCCGGGGCCCCTCTTGACGCTCTTCCGGGCTTTGACCTATGGTCCAAGTCGGAGGCCCGCCATGATCATCGACGCCGACGCCCACGTGATCGAGACCGAGCATACCTGGGACTACCTCGACGCGGCGGATAAAAAATTCCGCCCTTTGCTCTTCGATTCTCCCGGCGCGCCGGGCGTCGAGTACTGGGCGCTCGACGGCAAGGCGATCGGTTTCCGCAACCCCACGCTCACCGAGCAGGACCTCGAGGTCAAAGCGAGAGAAGCCGGGCGGACCTTCCAGACTCCGGCCGAGGCGCGCGAGATGCGCGACGTGGAGCTGAGGCTGCACCACATGGACCGGCTCGGCATCGACGTCCAGGTGCTGCACAACACGCTCTGGATCACGCGCGTGGCCGAGCGGCCCGAGGCGGAGACCGCGCTCTGCCTCTCGTGGAACCGGTGGATGGCCGACGTCTGGAAGCAATCGGGCGGGCGGCTCCGCTGGTCGTGCGTCGTCCCGGCGCTGACGATCGAAGACGCTTTGCCGCAGATCCGCTATGCGCGCGAGCACGGCTCGGTGGCGGCCTGTCTGCGGCCGTTCGAAGCGGGCCGGCAGATCGCCGACCCGTACTTTTATCCGATCTACGAGGAAGCGAAGCGCCTCGACATGGCGGTGGCGATCCACATCGCCAACGCCGACCCCGCGCTGGTGGAGCAGTTCCGCCCGCGCTACGACAAGATGGGCGGCTTCGCCCAGTTTCGCGTCCCCACGGTCGTCGCCTGCCTGTCGCTCATGATGAGCGAGCTGCCCCGGGTCTTCCCCGGGCTGCGCTGGGGCTTTATCGAGGCTTCGACGCAATGGGTGCCCTGGGTGGTCAACGAAGCGGTCCGGCGCGCGGGCGCCCGGAGCTTTCCGAAAAACCCGCTGAAGGAATTCAACATTTACGTCTCGGCCCAGACCGACGACGACTTCCCCTACGTGCTCAAGTACGGCGGCGAGGACAATATCGTCATCGGCACGGACTACGGCCACACCGACGCCTCCAGCGAGGTGGACGCGATCACGATCTTTCGCGCCAACGGCTCGATCGGCGAGGCGGCCAAAAAAAAGATTCTCGACGACAACCCGCGGGCTCTCTATGCGCTGTAAAGCCGGCCTGATCTTTCTGATCCTGCTGATCCTGGCCGCGGTGTTGTTCCGGGCTGCGGTCGCCCCGGCCGAGGAAAAAATCCGCATCGCCTACGGCTCGGTCAGCGCGCAGTCGGGCCTCGTC
>DASWFA010000462.1:0-9947 GCA_036394475.1 Binatia bacterium | reverse complement strand
AAGCCGGAGGCGGCGAAAGCGGCGCTCCGGGCGCATCGTTTGTTCACCCCGGACAAGCTTCCGAACGACGTCTTCGAGTTGTCTTATTCGACAGTCTTCAACGCCATGCCGAAATGGGGCGACATGCACACCGAAGGCTGGCAGAAAGTCGTCAACTTCGCCACCGGCTCGGGCATCGTCAAGGACAAGTCGAAAGCGCCCTCGGCGGAAGAAGGCGTGCTCTGGACGAACAAGTACGTCGGGAAGCCGTGAGGGGAAGGGATTAGGCATCCGGGATTGGGAATTGGAGGGGGAATTTTCTGATCCCCAATTCCTGACGCCTATTTTATTTTCGCGGCGAGCGAATCGTAGCTGACGCCCTCGCCGTTGTCCTGGCTCACCGGCAGGCCGAGGCCGGCCCAGCCGGGTGCCGGCCCCATGCCGCCGAAGCCGCCCTGCATGCTGGAGACGTCCGCATAGCCGGCGTCGGTGAGCAGACGCGCGGCGGCATCGGCGCGCGGCCCCGCCTGGCAGCCGACGACGATCTTCCTGTCCTTGGGAAAATGGGCCTCGACGACCCGCACGAACTCGTCGTTCACCATCATCCCCCGGCCCGGATTGGGAAAAGCCACCGGGATATTCACCGCCCCCTCGGGATGGCCGGCGGTAAACTCGCGCACTGTCCGGACGTCGATGTAAACGGAGCCGGGGGTTTTTTGCAGGATATCGTGCGCCTCTTGAACTGAAATCTGTTTCATCGACATAAAAACTCCTTTAGCCGGGAAGCGGTCCGCTTCAGCAGCTAGCAGCGGCTTTTTATCTTCTCCCTCCCCGTCGGCCTGCGGGTGTCTCGCAGGGCCGATGCACCGGACGAGGAGCTTCAAGCGTATCAACCGTCGAGCGTAAACTGAATATATTGCGTCGGCCCGAAGAGGCATCCCAGGCCGACCCTCTCCCCTACATCCCTACTATATTATATCCCGCATCCACATGGATGACTTCCCCCGTCACGGCGCTGCCGAGGTCGCTCGCGAGAAACAGCGCCGCGCGCGCGACCTCTTCCGCCTCGATATTGCGCTTGAGCGGCGCGCGCTCGGCGGCGAGGTGCAGCATGTCTTTAAAGCCGGCGATGCCCGCCGCCGCCAGCGTCTTGACCGGCCCGGCGGAGATCGCGTTCACCCGGATGTTCTTCGGCCCGAGGTCGTACGCCAGGTACCTCACGCTCGCTTCGAGCGCGGCCTTGGCCACGCCCATGACGTTGTAATTGGGGATGACCTTTTCCGCGCCGAGATACGTGAGCGTCACGATCGAGCCGCCGCGTCCCTCCATGAGCTCGGCCGACTTCCGCGTGAGCGCGACGAGAGAATAGGTGCTCACGTCGAGCGCGAGATGAAACCCCTGGCGGCTCGTCTGCGCGTAGGGATTGGAAAGGTCCTCCTTGGCCGCGAAGGCGATGGCGTGGATGAGAATGTCGAGCCCGCCCCAGGCTTTTTTCAGCGCGTCGAAAACGCCGTCGATCTCCCCGTCCTTGGTCACGTCGCAGGGGAGAATGATCTTGGCGCCGATGCCCTCGGCCAGCGGCCGGACGCGCTTTTCCAGAATCTCGCCGGCGTAGGTGAACGCGAGCTCCGCGCCTTCGGCGTGGAGCGCCTCGGAGATCGCCCAGGCGATGCTGCGCTCGTTCGCCACGCCGAAAATGACGGCCTTCTTTCCATCCAACAATCCCATCTTGCCCATCGCGTCCTCCGAACGTTTTACCTTAGACCTTTGACGGCTTTCCTCTTTCTTCTCGACTGCCTGGGCTATCCTGAAGGGCCGCTGCACCGAGGAGTTTCAAGCGTAACGTTCGAGCGTGAACGAACTGTATTGCATCGGCCCGGAAGGATAACCAGGCAGTCCCTTTTACTTTTTTCGTTTTACTTCGCGCAAGCCCCGCTGCCACAAGGTCTCCTGCTCGCCGGTCTTTTTCGCCACCCAGCGCGAGAGCACGAAAAAGAGATCGCTCAGGCGGTTGACGTACTTGAGGGGCCAATCGCCGATCCGCTCGTCCCGCGAGAGCCGCAGGATGTCGCGCTCGGCCCGCCGGCAGACGGTGCGGCACTGGTGGAGAAACGAGCCGACCTTGCCGCCGCCGGGGAGGATGAAGGACTTGAGCGGCTCGAGGTCCTTCTGGCAACGGTCGATCGTCTCCTCGAGCCGCTTCACCTCGCCCGCGCCGACGCGGTACATCCCTTCGTAGACCGCTTCCTCGGGCGTCGCCAGCTCGCTCCCGAGATCGAAAAGCTCGTCCTGAATCTTGGCCAGGACGCCGTCCAGATAGAGGTGCGCCTCTCCCTGCTCCAGCTTTTCCGCGTTGAAGGCGCGGGCGAGGCCGATAACCGAGTTGAGCTCGTCGATCGTGCCGTAGGCGTCGATCCGGGGGGAGTCCTTCGGCACGCGCTTGCCGCCGACGAGCGCGGTGTCGCCCTTGTCCCCCGTGCGCGTGTAAACGCGGGTGATTCGAACCATGACAAATAGCCGTCAGCTACAGGCAGCCATCAGCCGCTTCCATCCTTATAGAATTTAATCTTTTTTCGGCCGGGTGCGCCAGAAAAAATAGGCCGGGACGCCCAGCGCCACGATGACAAAGCCGCGCAGCGCGTCGATCGGCTTTTCCCAGAGAATCGCGGCGGTGATGCCGAGGTTGGCCAGGATAAAAAGCCCGGGCACCCAGGGATAGCCCCCGATCTTATAGGGCCGGCGGAGGTCGGGCCGCTTTACCCTGAGGACGAGCAGGCTGCCGACGGTGAGAACCGAGAACAGCCCGATGATGACGCTCACGTAGCTCAGCAGAGTGCCGAAGGTGCCGCTCAAGATCAGGACGGAAATCCACGCGGCCTGAAAAACGATGGCGTTCGACGGCGTGTGAAACCGCGGATGGACCCGGGCGAGGCCGCGGAAAAACAGCCCGTCGCGCGCCATGGCGTAGTAGATGCGCGGGCCGATCATGGTCGTGACGTTCACCGCGCCGAGGATGGAGACCGTGATGATCGCCGTGATCCAGGCCGAGGTCTGGTAGCCGAAGAGCGCGGTGGTCGCCAGCTCGGAAACGCGGATCTGCCCCTGCATCCTGTCCACCGGGACGGCGTAAAAATAGACCGCGTTGATCGCCAGATAGAGCACGGTAACGAGAAGAACGCCCCGAACGAGCGCGCGCGGCAGGTTCCTTTCCGGCTCACGCACCTCGCCCGCCATGTAAATCGCCGCGTTCCAGCCCGCATAGGTAAAAATGACCGGGATGAAAGCGAGCCCGAAGAGGCTGGGACTCATCTTGCTCCAGTCGAAGAACGGCGTGAAGTGCTCCAGGCTGCCGTTGCCGATGAGCGCGCCCAGGACGACGATGGCGACGATCGCGCCGATCTTGAGCGCCGTCAGCGTGTTCTGCACGGCGGCGCCGACGCCCACGCCGATGTAATGGATGGCGGAGAGAGCGTAGACGACGAGGAGCGCGAAAAAGTGGCCGAGAGAAAAGCCGAACGCGCGGCCGAAGAGACTGAAGGAAAACAGAGTGCGGTCGAGCGACAGCACGGGGAAGAAGAACGACAGGAAAACCGTAAAGACGATGGCCAGCAGGGCGATCGAGCCGCAAAAAGTCACCAGAAAGGAGGACCAGCCGGAGAGAAAGCCGACCAGCGGACCATAGGCCGCCCGGAGATAATTATAATCGCCGCCCGACAGCGGCATGCCGGCCGCCAGCTCCGCGCAGCAGAGCGCGCCGGCGAGCGCGAGCAGCCCGCCGAGGAGCCAGATGAGGAGGATGCCGCCGGGCGAGGGAAAGCTCTGCGCGATGTCGCCGGTGGTGACGAAGATGCCGATGCCGATCATGTCGCCCATGATCAGCATCGTGGCGTCGAACAAGCCCAACTCGCGCCTGAGCCCGCTCTCGGAAGCGGCCTGGGGCGAGCTTGTCGAACCATGTTCCATGAGCGCCATTCATAACAGGTTCCAGCGCGTGCTGGCAACCGGCGGCCCGTGAAGACTGAAAATTTAAGAGCTGGAAATTCGAGGCTTAAATGATTTTTCTTTATTTTCCGTCCAATAGTTTCCTCCGGAAAAATTCCATGCTAAGCATTGCCTCAGCCTGCATGCTTTGCCGCCGATAGATAGAGAGGAGGCGCTTGTTGGATTGGAAAGAGCCTGAAATGTTCGTGCCCGCCGACCACGGCAACAAGCCCTTCGCGGTGCGCATCCCGTCGCTGGTCGTCAGCCGGGGCGGCGGCGACCGCCTCAACTTCTTGACCGCCATGTGGTTTTCCCCCATGGGCACCGAGCCTTCCCGCATGGTGGTCGCGATCCTCAAGCGGACCCTCACCTATCAGCTGATCCTGGAGCGCGGCGAGTTCGTCATGAGCGCGCCGACCGACGCGATGATGGACATCGTCGTCTTCGGCGGCTACGTATCGGGCAAAGACGCGGACAAGTGGAAGGCCGCCGGCCTGACGGCGGTCCGGCCTTCCAAGGGAACGGTGCCGCTCATCGGCGAGGCGATCGGCAACGTCGAGTACCGGCTGGTGCAGGTGATCCCCTTCGGCGACGAGTTGGATCTTTTCGTCGGCGAGGTCCTGGCCGCGCACATGCGCAAGGGATCGATGGAGGGCGAGCTGTTCCGCGAGGGCTCCAATCCGCTGCTTTACATGGGGACCAAGTACGGCGCCGACGGCAAGCCGCTGGGAAAGTTTTTCACCCACATGGGCAAAATCGAGCGCGCCGATTACGACTCGCCCCTGCTCAAGGAATATCTCCGCAAGCCGAAGGATAAAAATAAAAATTAACGGTGGGCCGCTCTTGACAGCGGCGTGGTATCCCCATAGCCTGCGCTGTGATTTTTCGAGGTCTGCATGCATTCACCTAACCGCATCGCCGCGGTCGCAGTGTCGCTGCTTCTCTCCGTCCCGGCGTTCGGACCCGCATGGGGGCAGCAGGACCCCGCGGCCGGGCTCGTCGAGGGCGCCAAAAAAGAGGGCGCGCTCAACTGGTACACCTCGATGAACGTCAGCGAGTCCAAGCCGCTCCAGGACGAGTTCGAGAAGCTCTACCCCTTTATCAAGGTGGACCTGTTCCGCTCCAGCGGGGAGAAGGTCCAGAACCGTGTGATGACCGAGACCCGCGCCGGCCGCTGGGACTTCGACATCGCCGGCTTGAGCGAGATCGGCACGCTGATCGAGCACAAGCTGATCTCACCGTATGTATCCCCCGAAGCCAAAAGCCTCGCCCAGGAGCTCAGGGATCCCCAGGGCTATTGGACCGCGGTCTATCTCAATTACTATGTGCCCGGCTACAACAGCCGGATGGTGGCGGAAAAGGACGCGCCCAGGCGCTGGGAGGACTTCCTCGATCCCAGATGGAAGGGCAAGATCTCGATCGACCAGGAGGACTATCCCTGGTACGTCACCCTGCTCGCCGCCTGGGGGAAGGAAAAAACCAACCGGTACATGCGCGCGCTCGCCCGGCAGGACATCCAGTGGCGCAAGGGGCACGCGCTGATCGCCCAGCTCATGGGCGCGGGGGAGTTCCCGATCGCCATCGTCTACGCCCACCGCATCGAATCGGACAAGAAAAAGGGCGCGCCGGTCGAATGGGTCAACACGGTCGATCCCATCGTCGCCTCGGTCCATTCGGTCGGCCTCTCCGCCAGGCCCAGCCATCCGAACGCCGCCCGGCTCCTGATCGATTTCCTGATGACGAAAAAATCGCAGGAGAAAATCCGGTCGCTCAACCGCGTGCCGGCGCGTCGGGACGTCGAGCCGCCCTCGCCCAAGATGGACCAGGCGAAGCTCAAGCTCCGCGTCGTGCCGCACGACACCGCGACGCGCTACAACGAATACGTCAAGGATTTCCGCGCGACTTTCGGTTTGTAAAACCCCCGCGGAAAAGGAGAGCCCATGACTCTGAGGAAGATCCGGCCCGCCGCTTTCATTTTGTCGGTATTTCTCGCGCTCGGGCCCGCCGCGGCGTTCGCCGCTTCGGCGCCGCTGCCGAAAGCCACCCAGGACGATCTCAAAAAGTTAAAGCTCGAGCCGGCGCTGCTCGCCGACCTCGACAAGGAGCTTACGGTGCCGCAGGCCTGGATCGACGGGGCGAAAAAAGAGCGCAAGCTGCGCATTTTTTCCACCTTCGACCCGCCGCAGGCGGAAGTCGTCATGCGCGCCTTCAAGGAGCGCTACCCGTTTATCGCCATCGAGTACAACCGCGCGAGCCATGAAGACCGGGCGATCCGGACGCTGGTCGCCTACAAGAATAAAAAAAGCATCACCGACATCCTGACCGGTCTGGGCGGGAGCTTCTTCATGTACCGCGAGGTCGGCGCCATGGAGGATTTGCGAAACATTCCGAATCTTAAGAACAACCCTCCGGGGACGTTCGATCCGGAAGGGTACTGGGTCGGCATGCACAACCGCTACTGGTGCATGGCTTACAACACGCGACAGATTAAAAAGGACGACGTGCCGAAAAAATGGGAGGACCTTCTCTCTCATCCCAAATGGCGGGGCGGCAACCTGGCGCTGGGAAACCGCCCGCAGCTCTGGGCGCTCCAGCTCTGGAAGGCCAAAGGCGAGAGCTGGACGCGGGGTTTTCTTACCCGGCTCTTCGCCGAAAACAAGCCGCAGCTCCGCCGCGAGGGCATGAACGCCATGCTCGAGCTCTTGGCCGCCGGGGAATTCTTCGGCAGCCTCCCCTCGGCGGAATACCGCACATATCAAAAATCCCTCGACGGCGCGCCGGTGGGCTACGACTGCCCCGAGCCGGTTCCAGCCGCGGTTTCCGAGATGGCGATCCTCAAGGGCTCGCCCAATCTCAACGCGGCGCGGCTGTTCGTCAACTGGTTCCTCAGCAAAGAGGGGCAAATCGCCCAGTACGTCGCCGACTACGCCCCGCCCGTCCATAAAGCCTTGCAGCGGAAAGAGCTGCTGCCGTTCGCCGATCAGATCCTGGGCAAGCAGATCGCCTTCCGCGACCCGGCCAGCGAGCTGGAGGTCCAGCCGAAGCTGCTCGAATTGTGGGACGAGCTCTGGCTCAAGGGCGGCGGCCGGCGTCGCAGCGGGTCGTAATGGGCGAAACTCTCAGAATCCATATCTGGCAGCACGGGATTTTTCTTCTCATCCTGTTTCTCGTGCTGGCGCCGCTCGCCTTCCTCGTCCTGGGGAGCTTCAGCACCGCGCGGCTGCCGGGCGATTTTTCCCTCGACACGATGGGGCTGGTGAACTACCTCAAAGTCTATTCCGACTCGGGGCTCATCGAGTTGTTCACCAACACCGTGATCTACGTCGCCGGCAGCGCGGCCCTGGGGCTCGGCCTGGCGGTGACTCTCGCGTGGCTGGTGGAGCGCACCAACATGCCGGGGAAAATTTTTCTCTACGCCGGCGTGCCGATGACGCTGGCGATGCCGGGCATGCTCCAGGCGATGGCCTGGGTGCTGCTGTTGAGCCCGCGCATCGGCTTCATCAACGGCTGGCTCAAGGACCTCTTCGGCCCCGACGCGCCGGTGATCGACGTGTACTCGCTCGGCGGCATGATCTCTCTGGAAGGTCTCCGGCTCGTGCCCACGGCCTTTCTGATGCTCGTGCCGCTCATGCGCAGCATGGACCCGTCCCTGGAAGAGGCCGCGGCGGTCTCCGGCGCCCGCCCGCTCGCGACGCTGCGCAAAGTCACGCTCCGGCTGCTGGCCCCCGCCCTGGTCGCGGTGATGATCTACCAGGCGATGACCGCGCTGGAGGTTTTCGAGATCCCCGGGATTCTGGGCCTGCCGGCGGGCATCTACGTTTTCAGCACCAAGATCTACGCCATCGTCCGCACGGCGACGTTCATGCCGGTTTACGGCCAGGCGAACGCGCTGGCGATGGTTTATCTCTTCATCGCCGTGGGGACCACTTTTTTCTATACCCGGATGATCAGCCGCGCCGAGCGGTACACGATCATCACGGGCAAGGGCTACCGGCCGCGCCAGCTCGACCTCGGCAAGTGGAGAATCCCCGCGTTCGTCGGCGCCCTGCTGTTTCTGTTTTTCTCGATCGCGCTCCCCTTTCTGGTTTTCCTCTACGCCTCGTTTCTGCCGTATCTCCAGGCGCCGTCGTGGAAGGCCTTCAGCGTGATGACGCTGAAAAACTACCGCCTGCTCGCGGAATACGGCGAGGTCCAGTCGGCGCTCAAAAACACCGCCCTGATGGTCGCCACCACGGCGACGGCCACGGTCGCGCTTTCCTTCTTCGTCTCGCTCATCGTCGTCCGGAGCAGGTTCTGGGGCCGGAAGCTGCTCGACCAGCTGGCGTTCATCCCGCACGCCATCCCCGGCATCGTCATGGGCATCGCCTTCTTCTGGCTCTTCCTCAAGCTGGACTTTCTGCCGCTCTACGGCTCCATCTGGGCGATCTCGATCGGCTTTACGATCAGCTTTCTGGCCTACGGGACGCGCTCGATGAACGCCGCCCTGCTCCAGATTCATAAGGAATTGGAGGAGGCGGCTTACGTGAGCGGCGCGCCGCCGTGGCGCACCATGTGGCGCATCTTCGTGCCGCTCATGATGCCCACCTTCGTCGGCGTCTGGATCTGGGTCATGCTGCACGCCGTGCGCATCGCCGGCATGCCGCTGATTCTCTACGAAGGCCCGGGGAACCAGGTGCTGGCCATCCTGATATGGAACATGTGGGACGAAGGCTACGTCCCGGCGGTCGCGGCGATCGGCACGCTGATGATGATCGCGCTGTTGCTCCTGACGCTCCTGATCCGGCTGGTGGGCTTCCGCCGGCACGCGGTGCAGATGGTGAACACATGATCCGCATCGAGAACCTCCACGTCCGCTACCAGACCGAGCGCGGCGAAGTCTACGCCGTGCGCGGCATCGACCTCGACGTCAAGCCCGGACAGTTCTTCACCCTGCTCGGCCCGAGCGGCTGCGGCAAGACGACGACGCTCCGCTCGGTGGCCGGCCTGGAAAAGCCGCACGAGGGGGAGATCCGCGTCGGCGACGAGCTCGTGCTATCGTGCCGGAAAAAAATCTCCGTGCCGCCTTACAAGCGGGACATCGGGATGGTCTTTCAATCCTACGCGATCTGGCCGCACATGAACGTGTTCGAGAACGTGGCCTTTCCGCTGCGCGAGATGAGAAAACGACTCTCCGGCGAGGAGATCCGGTCGCGGGTGAGAAAGGTCCTTTCGCTGGTGCAGCTCGAGGGGCTCGAAGACCGCCCGGCGCCCTTCCTCTCCGGCGGCCAGCAGCAGCGCCTGGCGCTGGCGCGCGCGCTGGTGAAAGAGCCGCGCGTCCTTTTGCTCGACGAGCCGCTCTCGAACCTCGACGCCAAGCTCCGGGAAGAGACCCGCTTCGAGATGCGCGAGCTGGTCAAGCGCCTCGGCATCACGACGCTCTACGTGACCCACGATCAGCTCGAAGCGCTGACCATGTCCGACGTGATCGCCGTGATGGACGGCGGGCGCATCGTCCAGCAGGGCGCGCCGCTGGAGATCTACGGCGCGCCGCGCGACCGCTTTGTCGCGAGCTTCATCGGCCTCAGCAACTTCCTCGAGGGGCGCGTCACCGGCACCGGCCGCCCGGGCGAGGTCGAGACCCCGAGCGGCACGCTCAAATGCGTTCTGCCCGAGGGAAGCGCCGTCGGCGACGCGGTCGTGGTCGTGATCCGCCCGGAAGACGTCACGCTCAACGACGGCGCGCCGGCCGCGAACGAAAACATTCTCGAGGGAAAGATCGCGGCGATCGTTTTCATGGGCGACGCCCTGGAATGCCAGGTGGCGGTCGGCGCCAAGCAGATCCGCTTGAAGCTCCACCCCTCCTCGCCGGTCACGAAAGGCTCGACGGTTCGGCTGAAGCTCCCCGCCGCGAGCTGCCGCGCCGTGCGCGCTTGAAGAGGGCCGTGAAATCGGTCTATAGTTTTCTCATATAACGGTCTAAGGGAGGGGCTATCATGAAGTTGAAGCGT